>NZ_MPBM01000018.1:0-172139 GCF_001907715.1 Pseudomonas sp. BTN1
TTCTTGTTGAACGCTTTTGAGGTCGTCGCTTATCTTTTGTGTGACTGGGTCGACGCTAGTGTTTGGGCCAAGGTCGACGGTCGCGGGGGCTTTCTGCTCCATCCCGACGCTTTTGCCCGGATCAGGGTTAACAGTGATTTGAGTATATCCATTGCCTGAGTCTGGCACGGTCTCCTTCACTAGTTCCTGTTTTTGAGGTGGACTGGAATCGATTGCACGTCTATGGCGCTGAGGTGTCGTTACTTTCTGATGATCGTTGCTATCGGAAGGTAGCGCTGGCTGAGTTGGCTGGCGGTAGGTGGTAACGGGGGAAAGGGTCGTTTGCATTAGAGAAGGCCAGGCGTTTTAGTGGGATGTCAGTTGCCTGCTGTGTGGTCTGTGCCGCTAGTAAGGTTCCTGAATTTTTACTCTATGAGGTAGGACCTTTGTCCCACTTCTGCATTTTTTGGCTGTTTGCAACACTTTTGCCGGCGGCGGGGACGACAACGGTAGCCACGTAAAACCACCTCGCGATAATGCCTCCGTTTTTTTCCCTATGACCAATTGCTGTTGTGTCTTACGCGATTGGCTGCAGTACCGCTGAACTGGCGCTGAACGCTGACTGAACAATCTGCTTCAGGTCGGGCAGAGCGCTGAACCGATCGTCTATGATCTGTTCAAACGCCCGTCACATTTTCTTACAAGGCCACAGCGATGAATAAGAACGCTGAATACCGCGCGGTCAACGATGCGGTGCGTGGGCAATTCTTCCGCCGAACCTGGGCGATGATCACACCCTATTGGCGCAGTGAAGAGAAGGGCAGGGCCTGGCTGCTGCTGGCAGCAGTGATTGGCCTGTCGCTGTTCAGCGTGGCGATCTCCGTGTGGATCAACCACTGGTACAAAGACTTCTACAACGCCCTGGAGAAGAAGGACAACGCGGCCTTCTGGCAGTTGATCGGCTATTTCGGCGGGATCGCGGCGGTGGCGATACTCGGCGCGGTATACCGCCTTTACCTGACCCAGATGCTGACGATCCGCTGGCGCGCCTGGCTCACCGAAAAACACTTCAGCCGTTGGCTGGCCCACAAGAATTACTACCAGCTGGAGCAGGGCGGCTACACCGATAACCCGGACCAGCGGATTTCCGAAGACCTCAACAACTTCACGTCCGGTACCTTGAGCCTGGGCCTTGGGTTGCTGCGTAACGTGGTCAGCCTGGTGTCATTCTCGATCATCCTGTGGGGTGTCTCGGGCAGCATCGAAGTGTTCGGCATCACCATTCCCGGCTACATGTTCTGGTGTGCGTTGCTGTACGCCGCCGTGGGCAGTTGGCTGACGCACCTGATCGGCCGGCGCTTGATTGGCCTGAGCAACCAGCAACAACGCTTTGAAGCGGACCTGCGTTTTTCCATGGTGCGGGTGCGTGAGAATGTCGAAAGTATCGCCCTGTACAACGGCGAGCCGAATGAAAGGCAGCGCCTGAGCACCCGCTTCGGCAAAGTCTGGCAGAACTTCTGGGACATCATGAAAGTGTCCAAGCGCCTGACCTTTTTCACCGCCGGCTACAGCCAGATCGCAATCATCTTCCCCTTTATCGTCGCCGCGCCGCGCTATTTCACCGGCAAGATCGAGCTGGGCGAGCTGATGCAAATCAACTCGGCGTTCGGCAACGTGCAAGAGAACTTCAGCTGGTTTATCAACGCCTATTCGGAGCTGGCGACATGGCGCGCCACCAGCGACCGTCTGCTGAGTTTCCAGCAAGCCATGAGCGACAACGAGCAGCGTACGCCGGCGATCGACGTGCGCCCTGAAGGCGAGTGCCTGGTGATCAAGGACCTGGGCATGGACCTGGCCGACGGCCGTCACCTGCTCACCGATGCTGACATGACCGTGGAGCCTGGCGAGCGCGTCATGCTCAGCGGGCGTTCCGGCAGCGGCAAGAGCACTTTGCTGCGGGCGATGGGGCATCTGTGGCCCGCCGGTCATGGCAGCATTCGCTTACCGGCGACGCGCTATCTGTTCCTGCCACAGAAGCCTTACTTGCCGATTGGTACGCTCAAGGCCGTGTTGAGTTATCCACAGGACGACAGCGTCTATCCGGCAGAACGTTATGCACAGGTCCTGGAGACTTGCCGCCTGCCGCACCTGGTCAATCGCCTGGATGAAGCCAACCACTGGCAACGCATGCTCTCGCCGGGTGAGCAACAGCGCCTGGCCTTTGCCCGTGCGCTGTTGTTTGCACCGCGATGGCTGTACATGGATGAGGCAACCTCGGCCATGGATGAAGAAGACGAAGCAACCTTGTACCAGGCGTTGATCGATCAGTTGCCGGGGTTGAGCATCGTCAGCGTCGGCCACCGCAGCAGCCTAAAGCGTTTCCATGGGCGGCATGTGCGCATCGACGGTGGGCGGTTGCAGGAACAGCCTGTGTCTTAAGGCTCAAACGCGGTCAAAAATGTGGGAGCGGGCTTGCTCGCGAATGCGGTGTATCAATCAAAACCTCAGTGACTGACACTGCGCATTCGCGAGCAAGCCCGCTCCCACATTGGATCTGCGTTGGCATGGAAATGAGGCAACAAAAAGCCCGGCTGATCATCGATCAGCCGGGCTTTTTTATTGCCCGAAGATGACTTACTTCTTCAAGCCGTAATGCTCATCCAACATGCCTGGAGCGTTCGGCGTCTTTGGCGCGTAGTCCCGTGGTGGCTCCTGGTTTTCCCGAGGCGGGGTCAGGCGTTCCCGTGGGGTTTGCGGTGCATCGGAATGCAGCGCGGCCAGCAGGCGCTGGCGGGTGATGTCGTCGAGGGCCAGGCGGTTAGCGCCATCGGCGAGGTGATCCTGTACTTCCTGGTAGCTCTGGGTGAGCTTCTTGACCAGGGTCGCGGTGCTGTTGAAGTGGGTAACAACCTCGTTCTGATAACTGTCAAAACGTTCCTGAATGTCATCCAGCTGACGCTGCGTGCGGTTAGGCGCGGCATTCGGCAGCAGGCGGGCAACCAGGAAACCAATGGCGACACCGGCAACCAGGGCAAGAGTCGGCAACAACCAAACTAAGAGCGAGTGTTCCACGAGTCCTTCCTCTATAAACGGCTTTGCTTTACGTTAACGGCTCAAACCTGCGCTGTATACCGCGATTAAGCTCGCAATGATGCCATGCACAGACTTTTAGCTAGACGAGTCGACCCCTTGAGAGGTCACGGAGTTCATCCTTGCTCATGCGTGAAACCCCCGTTTTGATCGATGGCCCGGTGGGCCAATTGGAAGCCCTGTACCTGGATCACCCCGAACCACGTGGCCTGGCGCTGGTTTGCCACCCTAACCCGGTGCAGGGTGGCACCATGCTCAATAAAGTCGTCTCGACCCTGCAACGCACTGCCCGCGATGCGGGTTTGATTACTTTGCGTTTCAATTACCGGGGCGTGGGTGCCAGTGCCGGTACTCACGATATGGCCACCGGTGAGGTCGACGACGCTGAAGCGGCCGCCACCTGGCTGCGGGAAAAGCACCCGGACCTGCCAATCACCTTGCTGGGTTTTTCCTTCGGCGGTTACGTGGCTGCCAGTCTCGGCGGGCGTTTGGAAGCCAAGGGCGAAAAGCTCGCACACCTGTTCATGATCGCCGCTGCGGTGATGCGCCTGCGCGATACCGACGCGTTACCGCTGGGCTGCCCGTTGACCCTGATCCAACCGGAAAGCGACGAAGTGGTTGACCCGCAGTTGGTGTACGACTGGTCCGCCGCCCTCAAACGCCCCCATGAGTTGCTGAAAGTGGCAGAATGCGGACACTTTTTTCACGGCAAGCTGACCGATCTCAAGGATCTGGTGCTGCCACGCCTTTCGAATTGATGACAAGCGATCACCCATGACGACCCGTACCCGTATCCTCACCGGCATCACCACCACCGGCACGCCGCACCTGGGCAACTACGCCGGTGCGATTCGCCCGGCGATCCTCGCCAGCGAAGACGCGAATGCCGATTCCTTCTACTTCCTGGCCGACTACCACGCCCTGATCAAATGCGATGACCCGCAGCGCATCCAGCGCTCGCGTATGGAAATCGCCGCGACCTGGCTGGCCGGTGGCCTGGATGTGAACCGGGTGACCTTCTACCGCCAGTCGGACATCCCGGAAATTCCCGAGCTGACCTGGCTGCTGACCTGCGTTGCCGCCAAGGGCCTGCTCAACCGCGCCCATGCCTACAAGGCCTCGGTGGACAAGAACGTGGAGAACGGCGAAGACCCGGATGCGGGCATCAGCATGGGCCTGTACAGCTACCCGGTGCTGATGGCCGCGGACATCCTGATGTTCAACGCGCACAAGGTGCCGGTGGGCCGCGATCAGATCCAGCACGTGGAAATGGCCCGCGACATCGGCCAGCGTTTCAACCACCTGTTCGGCAACGGTAAAGAATTCTTCACCATGCCCGAGGCGCTGATCGAAGAAAGCGTGGCCACCTTGCCGGGCCTGGATGGCCGCAAGATGTCCAAGAGCTACGACAACACCATCCCGTTGTTCACCAGCGCCAAGGACATGAAGGACGCGATCTCGCGGATCGTCACCGACTCCCGCGCGCCAGGCGAACCCAAGGATCCGGACAATTCGCACCTGTTCACCCTTTACCAGGCGTTCGCGACCAAGGCCCAGGAAGCCGAATTCCGTGGTCAGTTGCTAGAAGGCCTGGGCTGGGGCGAGGCAAAGAACCGTCTGTTCCAACTGCTCGACGGCCAGCTCGGCGAAGCGCGCGAGCGTTACCACCAACTGATGTCGCGCCCATCGGACATGGAAGACCTGCTGCAGGTCGGCGCGAAAAAAGCCCGTGCCGTGGCGGCACCGTTCCTGGCCGAGCTGCGTGAAGCGGTGGGCCTGCGTTCGTTCGTCAACCAGGCGGCGGCGCCGGTCGCCACCAAGAAAAAAGCAGCGAAGGCTGCGCGGTTTGTGAGCTTCCGTGAAACTGACGGCAGCTTCCGCTTCCGCCTGCTGGCCGCTGATGGCGAGCAACTGCTGCTGTCGCGCAACTTTGCCGATGGCAAAGCAGCCGGCGCGGTGACCAAGCAACTGCAAAGTGGTGATGCGCTGGACGTACGCGCCGAGGCCCTGGGCTTCAGCGTATGGCTGGACGGCGCCGCAGTCGCTGACAGTGCCGAGTATGCCGATCAAGCATCGCGTGACGCGGCCATCGAAGCCTTGCGCGTTGCGTTGACCCCAATCGAGGATTAACCCGACCAAGGGTTGATTGCCATTATCCAGGGCCGTCGTTACAGTGTCGGCCCGTTTTTGTTGCCTTGCTAACGAAATTATGACGCCCCTAGAACGATATCAAGCTGATCTGAAACGCCCCGAGTTCTTCCACGACGCGGCCCAGGAAAATGCCGTGCGTCATTTGCAGCGCCTGTACGAGGACCTCGTGGCCGCGTCGCAAAGCAAGCCAGGGATGTTCAGCAAGCTGTTTGGCAAGAAAGACCACACGCCGGTCAAGGGCCTGTATTTCTGGGGCGGCGTGGGTCGGGGCAAGACTTACCTGGTAGACACCTTCTTTGAAGCGCTGCCGTTCAAGGAAAAAGTGCGTACGCACTTCCACCGCTTCATGAAGCGCGTGCACGAAGAGATGAAGACCCTGCCGGGCGAGAAAAACCCGCTGACCATCATCGCCAAGCGTTTCGCCCAAGAGGCCCGGGTGATCTGCTTCGATGAATTCTTCGTCTCCGACATCACCGACGCCATGATCCTTGGCACCCTGATGGAAGAACTGTTCAAGAACGGTGTGACCTTGGTGGCCACGTCGAACATCGTGCCCGATGGCCTGTACAAGGACGGCCTGCAACGTGCACGCTTCCTGCCGGCCATTGCGCTGATCAAGCAGAACACCGATATCGTCAACGTCGACAGCGGCGTCGACTACCGCTTGCGTCATCTGGAGCAAGCCGAGCTGTTCCACTTCCCGCTCAACGAAGCGGCGCACGAAAGCCTGAAGAAAAGCTTCCGTGCGCTGACGCCGGAATGCACGCAAGCGGTGGAAAACGACAAGCTGATGATCGAGAACCGCGAAATCATCGCGCTGCGCACCTGCGATGACGTGGCCTGGTTCGAGTTCCGCCAACTGTGCGATGGGCCACGCAGCCAGAACGATTACATCGAGCTGGGCAAGATCTTTCACGCCGTGATCTTGAGTGGTGTGGAACAGATGGGCGTGACCACCGACGATATCGCCCGACGGTTCATCAACATGGTCGATGAGTTCTACGACCGTAACGTCAAGCTGATCATCTCGGCGGAAGTCGAACTCAAGGATCTCTATACCGGTGGTCGCTTGAACTTCGAATTCCAGCGCACCTTGAGTCGCCTGCTGGAAATGCAGTCCCACGAGTTCCTGTCGCGCGGCCACAAGCCTTAAGCAATCTCCAGCTCAATGGAGAGCTAATGTGGGAGCCGGGCTTGCCCGCGATGGGGGTGTATCAGCCAACTATAGGCTGGCTGATACACCGTCATCGCAGGCAAGCCAGCTCCCACAATGGTTTGTGTTGGTCTGAGCTCAGGCGGCTTGCTGGAATTGCTGCCTGTACTGGTTCGGCGACAACTCCGTGTGCTGCCTGAACAACCGCGCAAAGAAACTCGCATCGTCGTAACCCACCTCGTAGCTGATGGTCTTGATGCTCTTGCGGCTGCCCGAGAGCAAGCCCTTGGCCGTTTCGATGCGTAGGCGCTGCAGGTAATGCAGCGGCTTGTCACCGGTGGCGGTCTGGAATCGGCGCATGAAGTTGCGGATGCTCATGCCGTGTTCCCGGGCGACGTCTTCAAAGCGGAATTTGTCGGCAAAGTGCTCTTCAAGCCAGTGCTGGATCTGCAGGATGATCACGTCCTGATGCAGCTTCTGCCCGCCAAACCCGATCCGCCCCGGTGAATAGTTGCGCTGCACCTCATAGAGAATGTCGCGGGCCACCGCCTGGGCGATGTTGGCGCCGCAGAAGCGTTCGATCAGGTAGATATAAAGGTCGCAGGCCGACGTGGTGCCGCCGGCGCAGTACAGGTTATCGGCATCCGTGAGGTGCTTGTCCTGGTTGAGTTGCACCTTGGGGAAGCGCTCGCTGAAGGCATTGAAGAAGCGCCAGTAGGTGGTCGCCTCCTTGCCATCGAGCAGCCCGGCTTCGGCCAGCCAGAACACCCCGGTGGCCTCGCCGCAGAGTACGGCGCCGCGGGCGTGCTGTTCGCGCAGCCACGGCAGCACTTGCGGGTAGCGGGAGCACAGGGCATCGAAGTCGTCCCAGAAGGCCGGCAGCACAATGATGTCGGCGTCTTCGAGGCCGCCGTCCACTGGCATGATCACATCGCTGAAGCTGCGCACGGACTGGCCGTCGGGGCTGACCAGGCGCGTTTCGAACCCTGGGGTCAGGCCCAGCCCTTGCTGTTTGCCATGGCGCAGGCTGGCGAGATGGAAGAAATCCTTGGCTTGCATGAGGGTTGAAGCGAATACCCGATCAATGGCCAAAATGCTGACGCGCCGCAACGGCGTGGAGATTTGGTTAGACATAATTTCATTTATTCTTATAGGGGAAAGTGGTCACCAGACGGCTGGATCGTCTTATTTTTTGTCGCATGTGTCCAGTGTCCCGTGACGCCTTCGGGGCATAGGCTCTGTGGGCTCGTCCTTGTCCGACAATCCACGCAGGTGACCCATGATCCCCAGAACCTTGTTCAGCTCGGAGCACGAACTCTTCCGTGAGAGCGTACGCACTTTCCTCGAAAAGCATGCCGTGCCCTTCCATGGGCAATGGGAAAAGCAGGGCTATATCGACCGTAACTTGTGGAACCAGGCGGGGGAGGCGGGCATGTTGTGTTCCCACCTGCCAGAGGAGTATGGCGGGCTGGGCGCGGACTTTCTCTATAGCGCGGTGGTGATCGAAGAAGTCAGCCGCCTGGGTTTGACCGGCATCGGTTTTTCCCTGCATTCGGATATCGTCGCGCCCTACATCCTGCATTACGGCAGTGAAGCGCTGAAGCACAAGTACCTGCCCCAGTTGATCTCCGGAGAGAGGGTCACAGCCATTGCCATGACCGAGCCGGGCGCCGGTTCCGACCTGCAAGGGATCAAGACCAGCGCAGTGCTGGACGGTGACGAGTATGTGATCAACGGCTCCAAGACCTTTATCACCAACGGTTACCTGGCCGATCTGGTGATTGTCGTCGCCAAGACCGACCCCAAGGCTGGCGCCAAGGGTACCAGTCTGTTCCTGGTGGAAGCCGACACGCCGGGCTTCGACAAAGGTAAGCGCCTGGAGAAAGTTGGCATGAAGGCCCAGGACACCTCGGAGCTGTTCTTCCAGGATGTGCGCGTGCCCAAGGAAAATCTGCTGGGCCAGGCGGGCATGGGCTTTGCCTACCTGATGCAAGAGTTGCCGCAAGAACGCCTGACCGTGGCGATTGGCGCGCTGTCCTCAGCCGAAGCGGCGTTGCAGTGGACCCTGGACTACACCCGTGAGCGCAAGGCGTTCGGCAAGGCGATCGCCGACTTCCAGAACACCCGGTTCAAGCTGGCGGAGATGGCCACCGAGATTCAGATTGGCCGTGTGTTTGTCGACCAGTGCATGGCCTTGCATCTGGAAGGCAAGCTGGACGTGCCCACGGCGGCGATGGCCAAGTACTGGGCCACCGACCTGCAGTGCAAGGTGCTCGATGAGTGCGTGCAGTTGCATGGCGGCTACGGCTTCATGTGGGAATACCCGATTGCCCGGGCCTGGGCGGATGCGCGGGTGCAGCGCATTTATGCGGGGACCAATGAGATCATGAAGGAGATCATTGCGCGGGCACTTTGATTGTTAGGTGCTCTTGATTGATCGTTCCCACGCTCCGCGTGGGAACGCCTCATGTGACGCTCCGCGTCACGACTCTGAAAGCGGACGCAGAGCGTCCAAGGCGGCATTCCCACGCAGAGCGTGGGAACGATCAGTGCGGATCAATCAAGGTGCTGGGTTTGGATGATCCTTCTGAATCGCCTCAATCCCTTCCAACACTTCTTTCGATAATTTCATGTCGGCACTGGCGATGTTGCTGTCCAGTTGTTCCAGCGATGTGGCCCCAATAATATTGCTGGTCACAAACGGTTGCTGCGTCACAAACGCCAGCGCCATCTGCGCCGGGTCTAGGCCATGTTCCCGCGCAAGAGCCACATACCGGCTGCACGCCGCTTCCGATTGCGGGTTGAAGTAGCGGCTGAAGCGGCTGTACTCGGTCAGGCGCGCCTTGGCCGGGCGAGCGCCATTTTCGTACTTGCCACTGAGCATGCCGAACGCCAAAGGCGAATAGGCCAACAAGCCGCACTGTTCACGAATGGCAACCTCCGCCAGGCCCACTTCAAAACTGCGGTTGAGCAGGTTGTAGGGGTTCTGGATCGACACGGCGCGCGGCCAGCCGCGGGCTTCGGCCAGGGCGAGGAACTTCATGGCGCCCCACGGCGTTTCGTTGGACAGGCCAATGTGGCGGATCTTGCCGGCCTTTACCTGTTCATCCAGGGCTTCGAGCGTTTCCTCCAGTGGGGTGAGGTCGTCTTCGTCCTTGTGCTTGTAGCTCAACTGGCCGAAGAAGTTGGTGCTGCGCTCCGGCCAATGCAGTTGGTAGAGGTCGATCCAGTCGGTCTGCAGGCGCTTGAGGCTGGCGTCCAGGGCTGCGGCGATGTGCTTGCGGTTGTGGCGCAGGTGGCCATCGCGGATATAGTCGATGGTGTTGCCGGGGCCGGCGATCTTGCTGGCGAGAATCCAGTCGGCGCGGTCGCCACGGCTTTTGAAGTAGTTGCCGATGTAGCGCTCGGTGGTGGCGTAGGTGTCGGCCTTGGGCGGCACCGGGTACATTTCTGCGGTGTCGAGGAAGTTGATCCCCGCGGCCTTGGCCCTTTCGATCTGCGCGTAGGCCTCTGCCTCGCTGTTCTGCTCGCCCCAGGTCATGGTGCCCAACGCGATCGCGCTGACATTCAGATCGGTGCGGCCCAGCTGTCGGTAATCCATCGGGTACTCCTTCGGGGTAAAACAATCATAAAAGCAGGTTGAATTTTTTTTCGCAATCTGCATAATTGCCCACCTCTTTCTGCAGTGGAAGTGATGCGCCGCCTGCCGAAGAATCTTGCCGTTGAACGGACGCGCCGACCCGAGCCCCCGATAGCGTCTGTATCCGGCTGCCTTTGACCTTGTCAAAGTACGCACTATTCAGTAAGATCCGCCGTCTAAATTTACAGGCGGCCCCTGAGGCTATTAAAGAATGACAACTTTTACTGCAAAACCGGAAACAGTTCAGCGCGACTGGTTTGTCGTCGACGCCGCTGGTCAGACCCTGGGTCGTCTGGCCACTGAAGTCGCCAGCCGTCTGCGTGGCAAGCACAAGCCTGAATACACCCCGCACGTTGATACCGGCGACTACATCGTCATCATCAACGCTGAGCAGGTTCGTGTAACCGGCAACAAAGCAAGCGACAAAATGTACTACCGTCACTCCGGTTTCCCAGGCGGTATCAAGTCTTCCAACTTCGAAGGCCTGATTGCCAAGAAGCCTGAAGCCCCGATCGAAATCGCGGTCAAAGGCATGCTGCCTAAGGGCCCACTGGGTCGCGATATGTTTCGCAAGCTGAAAGTCTATGCGGGCGCTGTACACCCTCATGCTGCTCAGCAGCCCCAAGAACTGAAGTTTTAACGGAATAGTTCATTATGTCGGCGACTCAAAATTACGGCACTGGCCGTCGCAAAACCGCAACCGCACGCGTTTTCCTGCGTCCGGGCACTGGTAACATCTCGATCAACAACCGCTCCCTGGACAACTTCTTCGGTCGCGAAACTGCCCGCATGGTAGTTCGTCAGCCGCTGGAATTGACCGAGACCGTTGAAAAGTTCGACATCTACGTCACCGTTATCGGTGGCGGTGTAAGTGGTCAAGCTGGCGCAATCCGCCACGGTATCACTCGCGCTCTGATGCAGTACGACGAAACCCTGCGTGGCGCTCTGCGCAAAGCTGGCTTCGTGACTCGCGATGCTCGTGAAGTTGAACGTAAGAAAGTCGGTCTGCGTAAAGCGCGTAAGCGTCCGCAGTACTCGAAGCGTTAATTCGCTTTACGTTCCACAAAAACGCCCAGCCTCCTCACGGAGCTGGGCGTTTTTTATTGCCTGCGATTTATGCACATTTTTCGCCGTGACAACTTGCCACATCCGTAGACCCCCTATACTACAAGGCCTGGAGGCGGAGCCCCGGGCAATTCCCTTGTCATACGTGGGGCTTTTCATTACCATCCGTCAAAATTTTTATAAGTAAAGATTCAACACTTAGTAGACGCCTGATTTAACAGGCCAAAAAGCTGATGGGAGAGGACTGAATGAGCAATGACGGCGTGAATGCAGGCCGGCGTCGCTTCTTGGTAGCAGCCACATCCGTGGTGGGTGCTGCAGGAGCGGTGGGGGCTGCGGTCCCGTTCGTGGGGTCATGGTTTCCCAGTGCCAAGGCGAAAGCCGCAGGTGCACCGGTGAAGGTGAATGTCAGCAAGATCGAGCCAGGCCAGCAGATGATTGCTGAGTGGCGCGGCCAGCCGGTTTTCATTGTTCGTCGTACCGAGGAAATCCTGGGGAATCTGAAGAAGATCGAAGGCCAGCTGTCTGACCCGACGTCCGAAAAGTCCGACCAGCCCGCCTACGCCAAGAACGAAGCGCGTTCGATCAAGCCAGAAATTCTGCTGCTGGTTGGTCTGTGTACCCACTTGGGTTGTTCACCTACCTTCCGCCCGGAAGTGGCGCCTGTCGACTTGGGCAAAGACTGGGTCGGCGGTTATTTCTGCCCGTGCCACGGTTCCCACTATGACCTCGCCGGCCGCGTCTACAAATCCCAGCCTGCGCCCCTGAACCTGCCGGTTCCTCCTCACAATTACGAATCTGACGACATCATTGTCATTGGCCTCGACAAGGAGAACGCGTGATGAGCAAGTTCATGGATTGGGTGGATGCGCGTTTCCCCGCCACTAAAATGTGGGAAGACCATCTCAGCAAATATTACGCGCCGAAAAACTTCAACTTCTTCTACTTCTTCGGCTCCCTGGCGCTGTTGGTGCTGGTCAACCAGATCGTCACTGGCGTGTGGTTGACGATGAGCTACACGCCGTCGGCGGAAGAGGCGTTTGCCTCTGTCGAATACATCATGCGTGATGTCGAGTACGGCTCGATCCTGCGCCTGTTGCACTCCACCGGTGCGTCGGCGTTCTTTATCGTCGTCTACCTGCACATGTTCCGCGGCCTGCTCTACGGCTCGTACCAGAAGCCCCGTGAGCTGGTGTGGGTCTTCGGCATGTTGATCTATCTGGCACTGATGGCCGAAGCCTTTATGGGCTACCTGCTACCTTGGGGCCAGATGTCGTACTGGGGCGCCCAGGTGATCATCTCGCTGTTCGGCGCAATCCCGGTGATCGGCAACGACCTGACCCAGTGGATTCGTGGTGACTACCTGATCTCCGGCATCACCTTGAACCGCTTCTTCGCCTTGCACGTGGTGGCCTTGCCGATCGTGATCCTGGGCCTGGTGGTCTTGCATATCCTGGCGCTGCACGAAGTGGGTTCCAACAACCCGGATGGCGTGGACATCAAGAAGCACAAGGACGAGAACGGCATCCCGCTGGATGGCATTCCGTTCCACCCGTACTACACCGTGAAAGACATTGTCGGCGTGGTCGTGTTCCTGTTTGTGTTCTGCTCGATCGTGTTCTTTTTCCCGGAGATGGGCGGTTATTTCCTGGAGAAGCCTAACTTCGAACAGGCCAACGCCTTCAAGACACCTGAGCACATTGCCCCGGTCTGGTACTTCACGCCGTTCTACGCGATCTTGCGCGCGATCCCCGACAAACTCATGGGCGTGATCGCCATGGGCGCGGCCATCGCGGTGCTGTTCGTGCTGCCGTGGCTCGACCGTAGCCCGGTCAAGTCAATGCGCTACAAAGGCTGGCTGAGCAAGATCTGGCTGTGGGTGTTCTGCATTTCGTTCGTGATCCTGGGTGTGTTGGGTGTATTGGCGCCCACCCCTGAGCGGACGTTGCTGTCGCAGGTCTGCACCTTCCTGTACTTCGCCTACTTTATTCTGATGCCGTTCTATACCCGGCTCGAGAAGACCAAACCGGTTCCGGAAAGGGTGACTGGCTGATGAAAAAATTACTCGTTGCATTCGTGCTTGCGGCACTGCCGCTACTGTCCTTCGCTGCCGAACATGGTGCGCAGCTGGAAAAAGTCGATATCGATGTGTCTGACAAAGCCGCCATGCAGGATGGGCTGCGTACATTCACCAACTACTGCATGGGGTGCCACAGCGCCAAGTTCCAACGGTACGAGCGCGTTGCCGATGACCTGGGCATTCCCCATGAAGTGATGCTCAGCCACGCGGTGTTCACGGGTGCCAAGATCGGCGACCACATGAACATCGGCATGCAACCGGCCGACGCCAAGACCTGGTTCGGCGCCGCACCGCCCGACCTTACCCTGGTGGCCCGTGTACGCGGTACCGACTGGCTCTACGGTTACCTCAAGTCCTTCTACGAAGACCCTGCACGCCCCTATGGCGTGAACAACAAAGTCTTCCCGAACGTCGGCATGCCGAACGTTCTGGTCGGCCTGCAGGGGCGCCAAGTGGTAGGATGCAAGCAGGTTCAGGTCGTTGAAGACGGCAAGAAGCAATATGATCCGTTGACCGGCACGCCGCTGACCCATGAAGCGTGCGATCAACTGACCATCGTGCCCAAGACCGGTACGCTGAACGAAGAGCAGTTCGACGAGAAGGTCAAGAACCTGGTGACCTTCCTGGCCTACTCGGCCAACCCGGTCAAACTGCAGCATCAGCGCATCGGTACCTACGTCTTGCTGTACCTGGCTTTCTTCTTCGTATTCGCTTATTTGCTCAAGCGTGAATACTGGAAGGATGTGCATTGATCCAACCGTAAGCAATTGCTGTTAATCTTGCGCGCCCAGCGGCATCTCTGAACACGTAGCGCCGGTTTGAACCGGTCGTTACAGGGATGCTTTCTGGGCGCGCTCGTTTTTGAGCTTTCGATAATTTCAACAAGCGAGGAGGACCGCCATGGGCGTGACCAACCGGTTGGCCTGTTACTCCGACCCCGCCGACCACTATTCCCACCGAGTACGCATCGTGCTCGCAGAGAAGGGTGTCAGCGCCGAGATCATCAGTGTGGAGGCGGGCCGTCAGCCGCCGAAGCTGATCGAAGTGAACCCTTACGGCAGCTTGCCCACCCTGGTCGATCGTGACCTGGCGTTGTGGGAGTCGACCGTGGTGATGGAATACTTGGATGAGCGTTACCCTCATCCGCCTTTGCTGCCGGTGTACCCGGTGGCGCGTGCCAACAGCCGCCTGCTGATCCATCGGATCCAGCGTGACTGGTGCGGGTTGGTGGATGTGATCCTGGATTCGCGTTCCAAAGAAGCCGCTCGGGTGCAGGCGCGCAAGGAATTGCGCGAGAGCCTCACCGGCGTTTCGCCGTTGTTCGCCGATAAACCTTTTTTCCTCAGTGAGGAACAAAGCTTGGTGGATTGCTGCCTATTACCCATACTCTGGCGCTTGCCGATTCTGGGCATTGAACTGCCACGGCCGGCCAAGCCGTTGCTTGATTACATGGAGCGCCAGTTTGCGCGTGAGGCTTTCCAGGCGAGTCTGTCTGGCGCCGAACGCGATATGCGCTAAGGCTTAAGGAGCCGTTGATGAACTCCAGTCGACCTTACCTGGTCCGCGCGCTCTATGAGTGGATTGTGGACAACGATTGCACCCCGCACATGCTGGTCAATTCCGAATTTCCTGCGGTTCAGGTACCCCAGGGTTTTGCCAGTGACGGGCAAATTGTGCTGAACGTATCGCCCAGTGCCGTGCGCCACCTGCACATGGACAACGAAGCGGTGAGCTTCGAAGGGCGTTTCGGTGGTGTGCCCCATACGCTGTTCGTGCCCATCGGTGCCATCCTCGGGATCTACGCCCGGGAAAATGGCCAGGGCATGGTGTTCGATCTGGAGTCGCCTTTAGAGGATGACGAAACGATCGAAGGCGAAGACGGTGATGATGTACCGCCACCGGATACCGAGCCGCCGCGCCCTAGCGGTCGGCCAAGCTTGAAAGTGGTGAAGTAGGCGGATTTCGCTTACAGATCCATCTGAAAAATGCCCCGACGTCGGTCGGGGCATTTTTTTTGCGTGAAGGATATGGATGAAAGTCGCGCCAGAACGGTGATCGTACAACCACCATGGGCTATGATGCGGTCTTTAGTTCGTCGAGAAAGATGGTTCATCATGGAAAACGCCAGCGCCGCCCCACGTCTTCCCCGCAAGCGCCGCAGCCTTGCCCAGGAATTGGTCACGGTGTTGTCCGAGCAGATCCGCGATGGCCAGCTCAAACGCGGCGACAAGCTGCCCACCGAGTCGGCGATCATGGACGCCCATGGCGTCAGCCGGACCGTGGTGCGTGAAGCCATCTCGCGCCTGCAGGCGGCGGGGCAGGTCGAGACTCGCCATGGTATCGGCACCTTCGTGCTGGACACGCCAAGCCCCAGCGGTTTTCGCATAGACCCGGCCACGGTGGTGACCTTGCGTGATGTGCTGGCGATTCTGGAGTTGCGTATCAGCCTGGAAGTGGAGTCTGCGGGCCTCGCGGCGCTGCGTCGCAGCGATGAGCAACTGGCGGCCATGCGTGCGGCCCTCGATGCCTTGAATGAAAGTGCGGCCCACGCCGGCGATGCGGTGGCGTCGGACTTTGCCTTCCACCTGGAAATTGCGCTGTCTACCGGCAACCGCTACTTCACCGACATCATGACCCACCTGGGCACCAGCATCATTCCGCGTACCCGCCTGAATTCGGCGCGCCTGGCCCATGATGACCAACAGCACTACATGAGCCGCTTGAGCCGCGAACACGAAGAGATCTACGAGGCGATTGCCCGCCAGGATTCGGATGCGGCACGGGCGGCGATGCGCTTGCATTTGACCAACAGTCGCGAGCGACTGCGCCATGCCCATGAAGAGGCAGAGGCGCAGCGGGGCTGATCGTTCCCACGCTCTGCGTGGTAACGCCTCTATGGACGCTCCGCGTCCCGATGCGCGTGAATTTCTCAAGCGCTCGCAGGGTGACGCGGAGCGTCATAGGCTGTATTCCCACGCAGAGCGTGGGAACGATCATGCCAGCCGTTAGTTGGCGGGTTGGTTTGGCTTGTAGTCCTTAAGCAATAAGTACGTACTCCATCCCCACCAATCATTGGTCCAGTGCTTGTCGTTCAAATCGTTGACGTCCTTGCGCCGCAGCACCTTGTCCCCCTCTATCTTGAACAGCGGCGAGAAGTTATTCGCCGGGTTCTGCGCGGCGTTCAGGTCGGGCACATACAGCGGTGCCTTGAACTCAGCCGGGGAGGGCGCGATGCCGCTGATGAAGGTTTCGAAGATTTCATCTGCCGAGGCCTGTACCGCCCGTTTGACCTGCACGCGATTGTCGGCGTCAATGCTGTCGAAGTAGCGCTTGTCGCCGTAGGCATGCCACTGAGCGCCCATGGCATTGCGCACCTTGAGCCCGAATTTACTGTCTTCATCGTGCATGAAGCGGCTGATCAGCGAGCCGAGTTCTCCTGGCGTCACCACTGCCGCCAGTTGTTTGCGCGGTACCCGCAGGTGGCCGGCGGAAAACAGATCGGTCAAAAAGTGATCGGCAAAGCTGTTCATGGCGTAAGCCAATTCCAGGGCCTGGTCGGTGCCGGTCTGATGGGCCACCACTGCCTGTTGCAGTGCTGCCGTATGGCCGGCCATGTAGGCCGACAAGGCCCACTCACCGAAGTGGTCGGCGTTGTCCGCTGCCAGTTTCAAGTAGCGGCCCAGTGGCACGAGGGCCGAAACAGCGCTGCCGCCGCCGGTGATGCGGTTCCACTCCTCGGACAACGTATCACCCAGGGCGTCGTAGGCTTCGTGCGGCTGTTTGCCGTCCTTGATCGCCTGGTTGACGGCGTTGATCTCCTTTTGCATCACCGCCAGGATCTTCTGCGCTTCTTCCCGTGAAGCGGGCAACACGGCAAGAGAATTGAAGGCCGCGGTAAAGCGTTGCACGCGCTCGGACGGCGAGTTGCCATCGCTGATCGGTTGGCCGGGGATGCCATAGAAGTCGCCGCCCAGGGCGATTACTTGACCATAGGTCAGCGCGAGCCCGTTGGGCAGGTGCAGTTCGACTTGGCGCGCAGGGATGGCCGGGGCGTCCTTGTTGAAGCGAAGCAGGGTGTCATCGCCGATGGCGGTGTGTTCACCGCCTTCGAAACGCAGGGTAGGCGGGTTTTTTTCGGGTGCTGCGAGTTCAAGACCTGACATGTTAGCTCCTTGCTATGTCGTAGGAATCTTCCGTGATAACTGTATGCATATACAGTTATATGGATCATAGGTGAGAAATTTCCTACGTCAAGAGCCGCGTCTTAAGCCTTCGCAGGAGTACGCCGGATGAATTGCAGTTGACGAATTTATTTATAGTTGTACGATGACGTACGACATCATCAAAACCAACAACAACCTTTCGTTAGAAAGTCTTCGCCCAGGGTGTTCGAATAATGAATCCACAAGAACTGAAGTCCATCCTCTCCCACGGTCTGCTGTCTTTCCCGGTGACCGATTTCAACGCCCAGGGTGATTTCCACCAGGCGGGTTACATCAAGCGCCTGGAATGGCTGGCCCCTTATGGCGCCAGCGCCTTGTTCGCCGCAGGCGGCACAGGTGAGTTTTTCTCCCTGGCGGCCAGCGAATATTCCCAGGTGGTGAAAACCGCCGTGGATACCTGCGCGTCCAGCGTGCCGATCCTGGCCGGTGTGGGCGGTGCTACCCGCCAAGCCATCGAGTACGCCCAAGAGGCCGAACGCCTCGGCGCCAAAGGGTTGCTGCTGCTGCCGCACTACCTCACCGAAGCCAGCCAGGACGGGGTTGCCGCCCACGTTGAAGCGGTGTGCAAGTCGGTCAAGATCGGCGTGGTGGTGTACAACCGCAATGTCTGCCGCCTGACCGCACCGCTGTTGGAGCGCCTGGCCGAGCGCTGCCCGAACCTGATCGGCTACAAGGATGGCCTGGGCGATATCGAATTGATGGTGTCGATCCGCCGTCGCCTGGGCGACCGTTTCAGCTACCTCGGTGGCTTGCCGACCGCAGAGGTTTACGCCGCAGCCTACAAGGCCCTGGGCGTGCCGGTGTACTCCTCGGCGGTGTTCAACTTCATCCCCAAGACGGCGATGGATTTCTATCACGCCATTGCCCGCGAAGATCACGCCACCGTCGGCAAGATCATCGACGATTTCTTCCTGCCGTACCTGGATATCCGTAATCGCAAGGCCGGTTACGCGGTGAGCATCGTCAAGGCCGGTGCGAAAATCGTCGGTTATGACGCCGGCCCCGTGCGCACGCCACTGACCGACCTGCTGCCGGAAGAGTACGAAGCCCTCGCCGCGCTGATCGACAAGCAAGGCGCGCAATAAATTATCCACAAGGCCGCTGAGCAATCAGCGGCCTTTTGCGTCAGGAGAAGATTCGTGTCCCAAGCAAAGCGTTTTGAGAACTACATCAATGGTGAATGGGTAACCGGCGCCGACTACTGCACCAACATCAACCCCTCGGATGTGTCCGACGCCATTGGCGAATATGCCAAAGCCGACGTGGCCCAAGTCAACGCGGCCATCGACGCTGCCCGCGCCGCGTTCCCGGCGTGGTCCACCTCCGGTATCCAGGCGCGTCACGATGCGCTGGATAAAGTCGGCAGCGAGATTCTCGCCCGTCGTGAAGAACTCGGCACCCTGCTGGCCCGGGAAGAGGGCAAGACCCTCCCCGAAGCCATTGGTGAAGTGACCCGCGCCGGCAATATTTTCAAATTCTTCGCCGGTGAGTGCCTGCGCCTGTCGGGCGATTACGTGCCTTCGGTGCGCCCGGGCGTCAACGTTGAAGTGACCCGCGAAGCCCTCGGTGTGGTGGGCCTGATCACCCCGTGGAATTTCCCGATCGCCATCCCCGCGTGGAAAATCGCTCCGGCCCTGGCCTACGGCAACTGCGTGGTGATCAAGCCTGCCGAACTGGTGCCGGGCTGTGCCTGGGCCTTGGCCGAAATCATCTCCCGCGCCGGCTTCCCTGCCGGTGTGTTCAACCTGGTGATGGGCAGTGGCCGTGTGGTCGGCGACGTGCTGGTCAACAGCCCGAAAGTCGATGGCATCAGTTTCACCGGGTCTGTGGGTGTTGGGCGTCAGATCGCCGTCAGCTGTGTATCGCGCCAGGCCAAGGTGCAGTTGGAAATGGGTGGCAAGAACCCGCAGATCATTCTCGACGATGCCGACCTCAAGCAGGCTGTCGAGCTGTCGGTACAGAGTGCGTTCTACTCCACCGGCCAGCGTTGCACCGCCTCGAGCCGCTTGATTGTCACCGCGGGGATCCACGACCAGTTTGTCGCCGCCATGGCCGAGCGCATGAAGTCGATCAAGGTCGGCCACGCTTTGCATAGTGGTACCGACATTGGCCCGGTGGTGTCCCAGGCCCAGTTGGATCAGGACATGAAATACATCGACATCGGCCAGAGCGAAGGCGCCCGGCTGGTGAGCGGTGGCGGCCTGGTCACCTGCGACACCGAAGGCTATTACCTGGCGCCCACACTGTTTGCCGACAGTGAAGCGGCGATGCGCATCAGCCGTGAAGAGATCTTCGGCCCGGTGGCCAACGTGGTGCGCGTGGCGGACTACGAGGCGGCGCTGGCAATGGCCAATGACACCGAGTTCGGCTTGTCGGCCGGCATCGCCACCACCTCGCTCAAATATGCCAACCACTTCAAGCGCCACTCCCAGGCTGGAATGGTGATGGTCAACCTGCCGACGGCGGGGGTGGACTACCACGTTCCATTTGGTGGCCGTAAGGGCTCATCCTACGGTTCGCGTGAGCAAGGTCGCTATGCGCAAGAGTTCTACACCGTGGTGAAAACCAGCTACATCGGTTCGTAACACGCAGCACCCCGTGGCACCGGCTCCAGGTGGGAGCTGGCTTGCCTGCGATAGCCTCACCTCGGTCTCGCTGACACACCGAGGTGCCTGCATCGCGGGCAAGCCCGGCTCCCACATAGTGCGGTTTCCACGGCAAAAAAAATGATTACCCGCAAAAAAAATAATTAGTGGGAGTACTTCTACATGCAAGCGACCAAGCCGACCCATGTCCGCTATTTGATCCTGCTCATGCTGTTCCTGGTGACCACGATCAACTACGCCGACCGGGCCACCATCGCTATCGCCGGCTCCAGCCTGCAAAAAGACCTCGGCATCGACGCGGTCACCCTCGGTTATATCTTCTCTGCATTCGGTTGGGCCTACGTGGCCGGGCAAATTCCCGGTGGCTGGCTGCTCGACCGTTTCGGCTCGAAAAAAGTCTATGCCCTGAGCATCTTCACCTGGTCGCTGTTCACCGTGCTGCAAGGCTATGTCGGTGAGTTTGGCGTCTCCACTGCGGTGGTCGCGCTGTTCATGCTGCGCTTTATGGTGGGCTTGGCCGAGGCGCCGTCGTTTCCGGGAAATGCCCGTATTGTTGCGGCGTGGTTTCCTACGGCGGAACGCGGCACTGCGTCGGCGATCTTCAACTCGGCCCAGTATTTCGCCACGGTGTTGTTCGCGCCGTTGATGGGCTGGATCGTCTATCGCTTTGGCTGGCAGCACGTGTTTATCGTGATGGGCGTGATCGGCATTGTTTTCTCGCTGATCTGGCTGAAAGTTATCCACAGCCCGCGCCAGCATCCGATGATCAACGAGGCCGAGTTCAATCACATCGCCGCCAATGGCGCGATGGTCGATATGGATCAGGACAAGGGCAAGGGTAAGAAAACCGACGGGCCCAAGTGGGATTACATCCGCCAGCTTCTGACCAACCGCATGATGCTTGGCGTCTACCTGGGCCAGTATTGCATCAACGGTATCACCTACTTCTTCCTGACCTGGTTTCCGGTGTACCTGGTGCAGGAGCGTGGCATGACCATCCTCAAAGCCGGCTTCATTGCCTCGTTACCGGCGATCTGCGGCTTTATCGGCGGGGTGCTCGGCGGGGTGATTTCCGACTACCTGCTGCGCAAAGGCCATTCGCTGACCTTCGCACGCAAGGCGCCGATCATCGGTGGCCTGCTGATTTCCAGCAGCATCGTGGCGTGCAATTACGTGGACATCGAATGGATGGTGGTGGGCTTCATGGCCTTGGCCTTCTTCGGCAAAGGCGTTGGCGCATTGGGTTGGGCGGTGGTGTCCGACACCTCGCCGAAACAAATCGCCGGGCTCAGTGGCGGCTTGTTCAACACCTTCGGTAACCTGGCGTCGATCACCACACCGATTGTGATTGGCTACATCATCAGCACCACCGGCTCGTTCAAATGGGCGCTGGTGTTCGTCGGCGCCAACGCGCTGGTGGCGGTATTCAGCTACCTGGTGATTGTCGGCCCGATCAAGCGCGTGGTGCTCAAGGAGCCGCCCACCAAAGGCCCGGAGTTGACCAACCTTTCCCAAGCGCATTCCTGAGGTTCGTGTGATGCAGTTGATTGAACATGCTGACTCGCCGCGCTCGATCCGTTTGCACGAGCGCGACAATGTGGTGATCGTGGTGAACGATCAAGGGGTACCCGCCGGTACCGAGTTTCCCGACGGCCTGGTCACCGTGGATTTCATCCCGCAGAGCCACAAGGTGACGCTGGAAGACATCCCCGAGGGCGGCCAGATTATTCGCTACGGCCAGACCATCGGTTATGCCCTGGCGCCGATTCCTCGCGGCAGTTGGGTGCAGGAGGACCAGTTGCGCATGCCCACCGCACCGCCGCTGGACAGCTTGCCGCTGTCCACCGAGGTGCCTGAAACCCAGGCGCCCCTGGAGGGGTTTACCTTCGAGGGCTATCGCAATGCAGACGGCACCGTGGGCACGCGCAATATCCTCGGCATTACCACCACCGTGCAATGCGTTACCGGCGTGCTGGACCATGCGGTCAAGCGCATCAAGGACGAGTTGCTGCCCCAGTACCCGCATGTCGATGATGTGGTGGCGCTGACCCACAGCTACGGCTGCGGCGTGGCGATTACGGCGACGGATGCCTATATCCCCATCCGCACCGTGCGCAACCTGGCGCGCAACCCCAACCTGGGCGGCGAGGCCTTGGTGATCAGCCTGGGCTGCGAAAAGCTTCAGGCAGGGCAGGTGATGCACGATAACGACAGCTCCGTGGACCTCAGCGAGCCATGGCTGTATCGCTTGCAGGATTCCAGCCACGGCTTTACTGAAATGATCGAGCAGATCATGGCCCTGGCCGACGTGCGCTTGAAAAAACTCAACCAGCGTCGCCGCGAAACCGTGCCGGCCTCCGAGTTGATCCTGGGCATGCAGTGCGGCGGCAGCGATGCGTTTTCCGGCATCACCGCCAACCCGGCGCTGGGGTATGCCTCGGATCTGTTACTGCGTGCCGGCGCGACGGTGATGTTTTCCGAAGTGACTGAAGTGCGCGATGCGATTTACCTGCTGACGTCACGCGCGAAGAACCCGGACGTTGCCCGCGAGCTGGTCCGGGAAATGGACTGGTATGACCGTTACCTGGCCAAGGGCGAGGCAGACCGCAGCGCCAATACCACGCCGGGTAACAAGAAGGGCGGGCTGTCGAATATTGTCGAGAAGTCGTTGGGCTCCATCGTCAAATCCGGCAGCAGTGCCATCAACGGCGTGCTTGGCCCTGGCGAGCGCTTCAAGGAAAAGGGCCTGATCTTTTGCGCCACACCGGCCAGTGATTTTGTCTGCGGCACCTTGCAACTGGCGGCGGGGATGAACCTGCACGTGTTCACCACCGGGCGCGGCACGCCGTACGGGCTGGCGATGGCGCCGGTGGTGAAGGTCTCCACCCGCACCGAACTGGCCCAGCGTTGGCCGGACCTGATCGATATCGACGCCGGGCGCATTGCCACGGGGCGGGCGAGTATCGAGGAGTTGGGCTGGGAGCTGTTCCACTTCTATCTGGATGTGGCCAGCGGCAAGAAGCAGACCTGGGCAGAGCGGCATAAGCTGCATAACGACATCACGCTGTTCAACCCGGCGCCGATTACCTGAGACCGTGTCGCTGCCTTCGCGAGCAAGCCCGCTCCCACTTTTGACCGAGTTCTACCTTTGGAATGCGACTAAATGTGGGAGCGGGCTTGCTCGCGAAAGCGCCCTACCAGACGCCACAGGCTCTATGGCTTATCATTAGCCAACTAACGACGCCCACCAAGGTTCTCTCCGGCATGCTGGCAATCTTCCTCACCACCCTCACCATCACCGCGCCGGTGTTTGCCATGCTGTTCCTGGGCGTGTTTCTAAAGCGCATCAACTGGATCAATGACAACTTTATCCACACCGCATCGTCCCTGGTGTTCAACGTGGCCATGCCGGCGCTGCTGTTCCTTGGCATTCTGCATGCCGACCTGCACTCGGCGCTCAAGCCGGGCCTGCTCATCTACTTCTGCGTCGCCACCCTGGTGAGCTTTGCCGTGGCCTGGGGTTGGGCGATCTTTCGCTGCAAGCGCGAAGACCGAGGCATCTACGCCCAAGGCGCGTTTCGTGGCAATAACGGGGTCATCGGCCTGGCACTGGCGGCCAGTATGTACGGCGACTACGGCATATCCCTGGGCGCGATCCTCGCCGCGCTGGTGATCCTCTTTTACAACACGCTGTCGACCATTGTGCTGGCGGTCTATAGCCCGGTGATCAAGTCCGACCCGTGGAGCATCTTCAAAAGCGTATTGGCCAACCCGCTGATTATCAGCGTGATCGTCGCTACGCCGTTCGCGTACTTCCAGATCGGCGTGCCCGGTTGGCTTGAGAAATCCTTGCAGTACCTGTCCGATACCACGCTGCCGCTGGCGTTGATTTGCATCGGTGGCACCTTGTCCATGGCCGCGCTGCGCAAGAGCGGCAACATGGCGTTGAGCGCGAGCCTGATGAAGATGATCTGGCTACCAGTGATCGCCACGTTGGGCGCTTGGTTGCTGGGGTTCCGGGGGCCGGAGTTGGGGATTCTGTTTCTGTATTTCGGCGCGCCCACGGCCGCCGCGAGCTTTGTAATGGCCAGGGCGGCGGAGGGTAATCATGAGTTGGCGGCCGCGATTATCGTGATCACCACGTTGATGGCGGCGGTGACCACGAATATCGGGATTTTTGTGTTGCAGGCGGGTGGTTGGATCTGAAATAGGCGGGCAGCTTGAGGCCCCATCGCAGCGATGCGGCGACCCGACAAGCCAGCTCCCACATGTGGATGTGTGAATACTCTCAAGTGTGGGAGCTGGCTTGCCTGCGATAACTATCTGGCAGTCACTGCTGATCGGCCTGATACGCCTCAATCACTTCCTGCGCCGCCCGAAACGCATCAATCGCCGCCGGCACCCCGGCATACACCGCGCAATGCAGCAGCGCTTCGCGGATCTCCTCCACCGTACAGCCATTATTCAGTGCACCGCGCACATGGCCCTTGAGTTCCTGCGGGCACTTGAGGGCGGTGAGGGCGGCGAGGGTGATCAGGCTGCGGGTCTTGAGCGGCAAACCCTCGCGGTTCCAGACGCTGCCCCACGCGTGCTCGTTGACGAAGTCCTGCAGCGGCTGGGTGAACGCCGTGGCATTGTCCAGGGCGCGGTCGACGAACGCATCGCCCATGACCTGGCGACGTACTTCAACCCCGGGTTTTTTCTGATCGGTCATTGCGATTCCCTCTTGTGTTGGCGGTGCCAGGCGCGCAGTGAGGTGAACAACAGCAAAACCACTAACGCTGGCAGGACGTAATACAGCATCAATTGTTCAAGCTTGTTGGCCAGCGGCATGCCCGTGGTGAAGGCCATGACATGCAGCCCGTACGCCAGGTACAGCCCCAGCAGCACCAGCCCTTCGATACGTGTTACCCGATAGCCGGTATAGAACACCGGCAGGCACAGGATGATGGCGCCGAGCATCACCGGTAAATCGAAGTCCAGGGCGTTGGGTGATACCGAAAGCGGTGTCGGCGCCACCAGTGCGGTAAAACCCAGCACGCCGAGCAGGTTGAACAGGTTGCTGCCGATCACGTTGCCTACGGCAATCTCCCGTTCGCCACGCAACGCGGCGATCAGCGACGTGGCAAGGCACGGCAGCGAGGTGCCGACGCCGATCAACGTGAGGCCGATGACGCGCTCCGACAATCCGAGATCGCCCGCCACCTCCACCGCTGCGCCGAGCAACAAATGCCCGGCCAGCACCAGCACCAGCAAACCGCCGAGCATCAGCAGCACACTGCTCAGCCATGGCGCCTTCGCCACGGTGTCCAGAGTGCGCGGGCGGCGGGAATGACGCGTCTGGTAATGCAATACGCCAAGGTAGGCCACCAGCGCCACCAGCAGCACGGCGCCATCGAAGGGCGTCAGCATTTCGTTAGCCGCCAGGATAAATACCAGCAGGCCGGCGACGATCATCACCGGGATATCCACGCGCACCAGCTGCCGCGAGACCCGCAGCGGAATGATCAGTGCGGACAAACCCAGGGTCACAAGGATATTGAAGATGCTGCTGCCGATGACGCTGCCTACGGCAATGTCCGTGTTGCCAGCCAGCGTGGCCTGAAGACTGACGGTCATCTGTGGCGCACTGCTGCCGAAGGCGACGATGCTCAAGCCGATGATCAGTGGCCGCACCTTGAGGCTCGCCGCCAGGCGTACCGCGGCGCGTACCAGGATTTCAGCGCCGATGATCAGCAAGATCAGGCCGCCCACCAGTTCGAGCAGGCTCCAGGGTGAGAGGGCGTTCAATCCGAAAATGCTCAAGGCTGCCTCGATCAGTTGTTCAGGGCTTGCACGCGTACCCGTGCGGTACCGCTGCGCAGCATGCGCAACTGCTCGGCAGCCTTGCGTGAAAGGTCGATCAGGCGCCCACGGGTATGCGGGCCGCGATCAGTGATACGCACCACGACAGAACGGTTGTTGTCGAGGTTGGTCACCTTGACCTGGGTGCCGAAGGGCAGGCGCCGATGGGCGGCGGTCAAGGCGTTCTGGTTGAAAGGTTCACCGCTGGCGGTTTTCTTGCCATGGTGCTTGGCGCCGTAATAAGACGCGGTGCCGGTTTCGTCGTAGCCGTTGGGGTCGATGAGGCCGCTGGCGCAACCGGCCAGCAGGGAGGACAGGGCCAGGAGGCCGAGTAGACGCTTCATTTCAGATATGCCCCGGTAACAAATGTGGGAGCGGGCTTGCTCGCGAATGCGGTAGAACATTCAACATATATGTTGGCTGTCAGTCCGCTTTCGCGAGCAAGCCCGCTCCCACAGGAGTTAGAGCCAGAATTTGGATTCTGCTCCAACCATTTCACTGCAATCAGCCTTCGAGCTTGCTTTTGAGCAGTTCGTTCACCTGTTGCGGGTTGGCTTTGCCCTTGGAGGCTTTCATCGCCTGGCCGACAAAGAAGCCGAACATCTTGCCGCGCTTGGCTTCGTCTGCCGCACGGTATTGCTCGACCTGCTCGGCATTGGCCGCGAGCATTTCATCGAGTACGGCCGAGATGGCGCCGCTGTCGGTGACTTGCTTGAGGCCACGCTTCTCGATGATCTCGTCGGCATTGCCTTCACCTGCGGCCATCGCTTCAAACACCGTCTTGGCAATTTTGCCGGAGATGGTGTTGTCCTTGATGCGCAGCAGCATGCCACCCAGTTGTTCGGCGGTGACCGGCGCTTCGTCGATTTCCAGGCCTTGTTTGTTCAACAGGCTGCCCAGCTCGACCATCACCCAGTTGGCCGCCAGCTTGGCGTCGCCGGCAATGCTCACGACTTTTTCGAAGTAGTTGGCTTGTTCACGGCTGGAGGCCAGGACGCTGGCATCGTAGACCGACAGGCCGAACTGCTCCTGGAAGCGCTCGCGTTTTTGCTGCGGCAGTTCCGGCAGGGTGGCGCGGATGTCATTGAGGAAGGAATCCTCCAGCACCACCGGCAACAGGTCCGGGTCGGGGAAGTAACGGTAGTCGTTGGCTTCCTCTTTGCTGCGCATGGCGCGGGTTTCGTCTTTGTTCGGGTCGTACAGGCGCGTTTGCTGGATCACCTTGCCGCCGTCTTCGATCAGCTCGATCTGGCGACGTACTTCGCTGTTGATCGCTTTCTCGATGAAGCGGAACGAGTTGACGTTCTTGATCTCGCAGCGGGTGCCGAACTCGACCTGGCCCTTGGGGCGGATCGACACGTTGCAGTCGCAACGCAGCGAGCCTTCGGCCATGTTGCCGTCGCAGATGCCCAGGTAGCGCACCAGCGCGTGGATGGTCTTGACGTAGGCCACGGCTTCCTTGGCGCTGCGCATGTCCGGCTCGGACACGATCTCCAGCAGCGGCGTGCCAGCACGGTTCAGGTCGATACCGGTAGCGCCCGGGAATTCTTCGTGCAGGCTTTTGCCGGCGTCTTCTTCCAGGTGCGCACGGGTGACGCCGACGCGCTTGATGGTGCCGTCTTCCAGGGGAATGTCCAGGTGGCCCTTGCCGACAATCGGCAGTTCCATCTGGCTGATCTGGTAGCCCTTGGGCAGGTCCGGGTAGAAGTAGTTCTTGCGCGCAAACACGTTGTGCTGGCCGATCTCGGCGTCAATCGCCAAGCCGAACATCACGGCCATGCGCACCGCTTCCTGGTTCAGCACCGGCAGCACGCCGGGCATGCCCAGGTCGACCAGGCTGGCCTGGGTATTGGGTTCGGAGCCGAACGTGGTGGCGCTACCGGAGAAAATCTTCGATTGGGTGGCGAGCTGGGTATGAATCTCCAGCCCGATCACAACTTCCCATTGCATAGTGTTCTCCTCAGAAGCCGGTAGGGGTGCGGGTGTGCCAGTCGGTATTCAACTGGTACTGGTGCGCCACATTGAGCAGGCGGCCTTCCTGGAAATACGGGGCGAGCAATTGCACGCCCACCGGCAGGCCATCGACGAAACCTGCGGGCATGGACAAGCCCGGCAAGCCCGCGAGGTTGGCGGTGATGGTGTAGAGGTCTTCCAGGTACTCGGCGATCGGGTCGCCGGTCTTGGCGCCGATCTTCCACGCCAGGTTTGGCGCGGTCGGGCCGAGGATCACATCGACTTCTTCAAAGGCGGCCATGAAGTCGTTCTTGATCAGGCGACGGATTTTTTGCGCCTTGAGGTAGTACGCGTCGTAGTAGCCGGCGGACAGGGCATAAGCACCGACCATGATCCGGCGCTGCACTTCACTGCCGAAGCCTTCGCCGCGGGAGCGTTTGTACAGGTCGGTGAGGTCTTTCGGGTTCTCGCAGCGATAGCCGAAGCGCACGCCGTCGAAACGCGACAGGTTGGAAGAGGCCTCTGCTGGCGCGATCACGTAGTAGGCGGGAATCGCGTGCTGGTTGTTCGGCAGGCTGATTTCCTTGATCACGGCGCCAAGCTTTTCGAGCTCTTTGATGCTGTTTTGCACCAGTTCGGCGATACGCGGGTCGAGGCCAGCGCTGAAGTATTCCTTCGGCACGCCGATGCGCAGGCCCTTGATCGAGGTGTTCAGGCTGGCGCTGTAGTCCGGCACTGGCTCGTCGATGCTGGTGGAGTCCTGTTTATCGAAGCCTGCCATGCCTTGTAACAATATTGCGCAGTCTTCAGCCGTGCGTGCCAGAGGGCCGCCCTGATCGAGACTTGAGGCGTAGGCGATCATGCCCCAGCGGGAAACGCGACCATAGGTCGGCTTCAGGCCGGTGAGGTTGGTGAAGGCGGCTGGCTGGCGGATCGAACCGCCGGTATCGGTGGCGGTAGCGGCCGGCAGGAAGCGCGCGGCCACGGCCGCCGCCGAACCACCGGACGAACCACCCGGGACGTGTTCCAGGTTCCACGGGTTTTTCACCGCGCCGTAGTAGCTGGACTCGTTGGCCGAACCCATGGCGAATTCGTCCATGTTGGTCTTGCCAAGGGTCACGGCGCCGGCGGCGGCCAGCTTGGCGACCACAGTGGCGTCGTAGGGCGCCTTGAAGTTGTCGAGCATCTTCGAGCCGCAGCTGGTGCGAATGCCCTGGGTGCAGAACAGGTCCTTGTGGGCGATCGGTGCGCCGAGCAGCGCACCATTCTCACCGTTGGCGCGACGGGCGTCGGCGGCCTTGGCCTGGCTCAGGGCCAGCTCCTCGGTGAGGCTGATGAAGCTGTTGACCTTCGGATCGAGCGCGGCGATACGCGCCAGCAAGGTCTGGGTCAGCTCTTCGGAAGAAAACGATTTGTCGGCGAGACCGCGGGCGATCTCGGCCAGAGTCATGTGATGCATGAAAGGCTCTTTCCCTTTAGTCGATGACTTTCGGAACCAGGTACAGGCCGTTTTCGACCGCTGGCGCGATGGACTGGTAGGCCTCGCGATTATTGCGTTCGGTCACGACGTCTGCGCGCAGGCGCTGGCTGGCTTCCAGTGGGTGAGCCAGGGGCTCGATGCCGTCGGTATTCACGGCCTGCATTTGGTCGACCAGCCCGAGAATGCTGTTCAGGGCTGCGGTGGTCTGTGGAAGATCGGCATCATTAAGGCCAAGCGAGGCCAAATGTGCGATTTTTTCCACGTCGGAGCGTTCAAGCGCCATGGGATTCTCCAGTGGAAAACAGAACGGAGGGCGTCCGTGTGTTAGATTGTCGGAACACTACCGCATTTCTACGGTCATAAGGCCGCGATTGTGGGGGTTGGTGCACAGAAAGTCGGCCAATTTAGCACATTGGCGCCTTGCCCA
Organism: Pseudomonas sp. BTN1; assembly: GCF_001907715.1. Classification (NCBI taxonomy): domain Bacteria; kingdom Pseudomonadati; phylum Pseudomonadota; class Gammaproteobacteria; order Pseudomonadales; family Pseudomonadaceae; genus Pseudomonas; species Pseudomonas sp. BTN1. The sequence goes on from NZ_MPBM01000018.1 coordinate 29,692, forward strand.
AAATCCCTGTCGTTGTTAGAGTTTGCCGCACTTTTTTACCCACGCGTTGCCTAGGGTCCTTTCCCCATGTTCAAGAAACTGCGTGGCATGTTTTCCAGCGATCTCTCCATTGACCTGGGCACTGCCAACACCCTTATTTACGTGCGCGAGCGCGGAATCGTTCTGAATGAGCCATCGGTTGTGGCCATTCGGACCCATGGTAATCAGAAAAGTGTCGTTGCCGTTGGCACCGAGGCCAAGCGCATGCTCGGCCGTACACCAGGCAATATTGCTGCCATTCGTCCGATGAAGGATGGCGTGATCGCCGATTTCAGCGTCTGCGAAAAGATGCTGCAGTACTTCATCAACAAAGTTCACGAAAACAGTTTTCTGCAGCCCAGCCCTCGCGTGCTGATCTGCGTTCCGTGCAAGTCCACCCAGGTGGAGCGTCGCGCCATCCGTGAATCGGCCCTTGGCGCCGGTGCCCGTGAAGTATTCCTGATCGAAGAGCCGATGGCGGCTGCGATCGGTGCCGGCCTGCCGGTGGAAGAAGCGCGCGGTTCGATGGTGGTGGATATCGGTGGTGGTACTACCGAAATCGCCCTGATTTCCCTGAACGGTGTGGTGTATGCCGAATCCGTGCGCGTGGGCGGCGACCGCTTCGACGAAGCGATCATCACTTATGTGCGTCGTAACTACGGCAGCCTGATCGGCGAATCCACCGCCGAGCGCATCAAGCAGGAAATCGGCACCGCTTACCCAGGCGGCGAAGTGCGCGAAGTCGATGTGCGCGGTCGCAACCTGGCCGAAGGCGTTCCACGTGCCTTCACCCTGAACTCCAATGAAGTGCTGGAGGCTCTGCAAGAGTCCCTGGCCACCATCGTTCAGGCTGTGAAAAGTGCCCTGGAGCAATCGCCGCCGGAGCTGGCTTCCGATATCGCCGAGCGTGGCCTGGTACTGACCGGTGGTGGCGCCTTGTTGCGCGACCTCGACAAGTTGCTGGCCCAGGAAACCGGCCTGCCGGTGATCGTCGCCGAAGACCCGTTGACCTGCGTTGCCCGTGGCGGTGGTCGTGCGCTGGAAATGATGGATAAACACACCATGGACCTGCTCTCCAGCGAATAAGATTGCCTGGATGGTTCATGCTTCGTCGGCAGGCAGCACTTTGCAGTGCTGCCTGTTGGCGTTTATCTTCTTCAATCTGCATCCAGGCCGGTTTGATGCCGTATGAATAAAGAGAACATTTGCCTGGGAGGAGCGGCTTATTAAACCGCTTTTCGCCAAAGGCCCCTCATTGGGTGTGCGCTTATTGGTGCTGACCGTGCTTTCGGTCGCGCTGATGGTGGTCGATGCCCGCTTTGCACTGCTCAAGCCGGTGCGCAGCCAGATGTCGCTGGTGTTGATGCAGACCTACTGGATCACCGACCTGCCGCAACGTCTCTTCCAGGGCGTGTCCAGCCAATTTGGCAGCCGCACCGAACTGGTCGCCGAGAACGAAAAACTCAAGACTGAAAACCTGCTGTTGCAGGGGCGCATGCAAAAGCTGGCGGCCCTCACCGAGCAGAACGTTCGGCTGCGCGAGTTGCTCAATTCTTCCGCACTGGTCAACGAAAAGGTCGAAGTGGCCGAACTGATCGGTATGGACCCCAACCCCTTTACCCACCGCATCATCATCAACAAGGGTGAGCGCGACGGTGTGGTGCTTGGTCAGCCGGTGCTCGACGCCCGTGGCCTGATGGGCCAGGTGGTGGAGTTGATGCCCTACACCTCGCGGGTGCTGTTGCTGACGGACACTACCCATAGCATTCCGGTACAGGTCAACCGTAACGGTTTGCGCGCGATTGCCAGCGGCACCGGTAACCCGGAACGCCTGGAACTGCGCCATGTGGCCGACACCGCTGACATCAAGGAGGGCGACCTGTTGGTCAGCTCTGGCCTGGGCCAGCGCTTCCCGGCGGGTTATCCGGTGGCGACGGTCAAAGAGGTGATCCACGATTCCGGCCAGCCGTTCGCTATCGTTCGGGCGGTACCGACTGCCGCGCTGAACCGCAGCCGTTACCTGCTGCTGGTGTTCAGCGACAACCGCACCCCGGAAGAGCGCGCTAACGACGCTGCCCAGGCCCAGGAAGCGGAGGACCAGCAGAATGGCACCGCGCCTATCGTGCCGGCCACGGTGCCAAAACCTGCTTTTGTTGGTCCGCCTGCACCCGCGCCAGCCACGTCACCTGCACCGGCAGCACCTGTGACAACGCCGGCCAAACCTGCCGCGCATAACGCGCGCCCGGCTAAACCGACCGCCGCTCCGGCCACCACACCGCAGAGGGGGGACTAATGGCGGGTACTCATTCACGCAATGGCTGGATCGTCTGGCTGACCTTCGCCATCGGCTTGCTGCTCAGCGTTTCGCCGCTGCCGCAGTTCATGGAAATCCTGCGCCCGCTCTGGCTGGCCTTGTTGCTGGCGTTCTGGTCGTTGAACCTGCCGCACAAGGTGGGCATGGTCACGGCCATGTGCCTGGGGTTGGCCGAAGATGTGCTGTATGGCACCTTGCTGGGCCAGAACGCGTTGATCCTGACACTGATTACCTTCCTGGTGCTGTCGTTGCAACAGCGCCTGCGCATGTTCCCGATGTGGCAGCAGTGCCTGGTGATCCTGGTGATCTTCGGCCTGGCGCAGTTGGTGCAACTGTGGCTGAGCGCCTTGACCGGCAACCGTCAGCCTACGCTCGCGTTGGTCTTGCCGGCGCTGGTCAGTGCATTGTTGTGGCCCTGGATCAGTTTTGGCCTGCGCGGGCTGCGTCGGCGCTATAAAATCAATTGAATGGTTGCGAGGCTCTGCCTGGTTATCGAACTCAACAGGGAGAGGCTGCAATGAATTCGCTTTACCTGGCCTCGGGCTCCCCGCGGCGACGTGAGCTGTTGACCCAGATCGGTGTGCCCTTCACCGTGGTCAGCGCCGCTATTGATGAAACCCCTCTTGCCAACGAGCCTGCCGTTGCCTATGTCGAGCGCCTTGCGCGCGGCAAGGCGACGGCGGGCTTTATTGCGCTTGGCCATACCTTGGGCGCCTGTGTATTGGGGGCCGATACGGCTGTGATCGTGGATGGCCAGATCCTGGGCAAGCCCGTTGACCAGGCCGATGCGCTGGCGATGCTGATGGCACTTTCCGGTCGAGAACATGAAGTGCTCACCGCCATTGCCCTGACTGACGGCCAGCGTTGCGAAACCCGATGTGTAAGCAGTCGTGTACGTTTTCGCGAGGTTTCTGATCAGGAGGCTACCGCCTACTGGCACAGTGGTGAACCGCAGGACAAGGCCGGCGGCTATGCTATCCAGGGGTTGGGTTCGGTGTTCGTTGCCGGGCTCAATGGCAGTTATTCCGCGGTGGTGGGCCTGCCTGTGTGCGAAACCGCGCAACTCCTGGCGCAATTCGGCATACCCTGTTGGCAAAACCTTACCGTGTGCTGAACGCCGTATTCCAGCGCCAAGCCTTAAGCGACCGGTCACTATTGTGAAAACGCCTGAACGAGACCCAGCCATGAGTGAAGAGATTCTGATCAATATCACGCCGATGGAATCGCGCGTGGCGGTGGTAGAGAACGGTGTTCTGCAAGAAGTGCATGTCGAACGCACCCAAAAGCGCGGGATCGTCGGCAATATCTACAAAGGCAAGGTGGTGCGTGTATTGCCGGGCATGCAGGCGGCCTTCGTCGACATCGGCCTGGACCGTGCAGCGTTTATCCATGCCTCGGAAATTTCCCTGCGCGAGGGCCCTGCGGTGGAAAGCATCAGCGCTCTGGTGCACGAGGGCCAGAGCCTGGTGGTGCAAGTCACCAAGGACCCTATCGGTTCCAAGGGAGCCCGCTTGACCACCCAGTTGTCGATTCCCTCGCGATACCTGGTGTACATGCCGCGCACTGCCCATGTGGGCATTTCCCTGAAGATCGAAGATGAAGCCGAGCGCGAGCGCCTGAAGAAGGTGGTCAGCGACTGCGTCGCCGCCGAGGGCATCAAGGAAGCGGGCGGGTTTATCCTGCGCACCGCCGCAGAAGGCGCTGGCGCTGACGAGATCCTCATGGATATTCGCTACCTGCGGCGCCTGTGGGATCAGATCGACGCGCAGATCAAGACCATCGGCGCGCCCAGCGTCATTTATGAAGACCTTGGCTTGGCGCTGCGCACGCTGCGCGACCTGGTCAGCCCGAAGATCGAGAAAATTCGCATCGACTCGCGGGAAACCTTCCAGCGCACCACGCAATTTGTCGCTGAGTTGATGCCAGAAATCGCCGATCGCCTGGAACACTACCCCGGCGAGCGGCCGATATTCGACCTGTATGGCGTCGAAGACGAAATCCAGAAAGCCCTGGAACGCAAGGTGCCACTCAAGTCCGGCGGCTACCTGGTGGTAGACCCGGCAGAAGCCATGACCACCATCGACGTCAATACCGGCGCATTCGTGGGCCATCGCAACCTTGAAGAGACCATCTTCAAGACCAATCTCGAGGCGGCTACCGCTATTGCCCGCCAACTGCGCCTGCGCAACCTGGGCGGCATCATCATCATCGACTTCATCGACATGGAAGATGAAGAGCACCAGCGCCAGGTGCTGCGTACGCTTGAGAAGCAACTGGAGCGCGATCACGCCAAGACCAACATCATCGGCATCACCGAGTTGGGCCTGGTGCAGATGACTCGCAAGCGCACGCGTGAAAGCCTGGAACAGGTCCTGTGCGAGCCGTGCAGCAGTTGCCAAGGGCGCGGCAAACTGAAGACCCCGGAAACGGTTTGCTACGAGATTTTCCGCGAGATCCTGCGGGAGGCACGCGCCTATCAGGCCGAAGGTTATAGAGTACTTGCCAATCAGAAAGTGGTGGATCGCCTGCTGGACGAAGAGTCCGGTAACGTCGCCGAACTGGAAAGTTTTATCGGTCGCACGATTCGCTTCCAGGTCGAAACCATGTATTCCCAGGAACAATACGACGTGGTGTTGCTCTGATCCCCAACTGTGCACTTTCTTCGAGACCGGCAGACCTTGATCTGCCGTCCGCTAACTGTTTTTTGAGGGTCGCCTGACATGGAGCGTCTGATACGCTTTTTTGCCGCTTTGACCCGTTGGGGCCTGGGCCTGTGTGCGTTGTCGCTGGTATTGGCGGCGGTGTATGTGAGCCTGGGGCGCGAACTCACCCCGCTGGTGGCTGAATACCGCGCCGAAGTCGAGGCCAAGGCCCAGGCTGCGCTGGATACGCCGCTGCACATCGGTAGTCTTGAAGGCCGTTGGAGCGGGTTTGCCCCGGTATTGCTGGCCCACGACGTCATGGTCGGCGAGGGCAGCAGTGCCTTGCGCCTGGACCAGGTGGAAGTGGTGCCGGATATGTGGGCCAGCCTGATGGCCCGCGAAGTGCGTATCGCCCATCTGCAAGTCAGTGGCTTGCAACTGAGTGTCAAGGAGAACCAGGACGGCCGCTGGACCCTGCAAGGCTTGCCGGTGCAGGACGACCAGCCGTTGGACCCGCAACAACTGCTGACGCGCATGCAAATGGTCAAGCGCGTGTCGGTGCTGGACAGCCAGGTGACCCTGCAACCCTTCGACCAGGCACCAGTGACCGTGACCTATGTGGGCCTGAGCCTGCACACCGGCATGAGCCAGCAGCGTCTGGACGCTCGCCTGACATTGCCCGATGGCCAACCGTTGGCGGTCAGCCTGCGCAGCCGCATTCGCGCCAGTCAGTGGAAAGACGCTGAGGTCGATGCCTACCTGAGTTTGCCGCAAAGCGACTGGGCCAAGTGGATTCCCGCCAGGCTGACCCAGCAATGGAAGCTGACGCAATTGAAGGCCGGCGGTGAGTTTTGGCTCAGTTGGGCCAAAGGCACGGTGCAAAGCGCGGCGGTACGCCTCAATTCGCCCCAAGTGAAGGGCAGCTACGCCGACCGTAAGCCGGTGCACCTTGAAAACCTGGCCCTGACCGCCTACCTGCAACGCAGTGACACTGGCCTCAAGGTGCTGTTTGATTCCCTGGCGATGAACATTGGCGAAACCCGCTGGGAATCGCGCCTGCAATTGCAGCAAAACCTGGCGACCGACAAAGAACAGGAGGTGTGGAAATTGCAGGCCGACCGTCTCGACCTGGCCCCCATTACCCCGCTGCTCAACGCCTTGGCGCCGCTGCCGGACGGTTTCGCCAAGGCCGTCGAACACCTCAAAGCCACTGGCCTGTTACGCAATGTGCTGGTGGACTTCCGACCGCAAGACACCACCGACCGAAAACTCAGTTTTGCCGCCAACCTGGAACGTGTCGGCTTCGATGCCTACTTTGGCGCGCCAGCCGCACGCAATGTGTCCGGCAGCATCAGTGGCGACCTGGGCCAGGGCGAGTTGCGCATGGACAGCAAGGACTTTTCCTTGCATCTGTATCCGATCTTCGCCAAGCCGTGGCAGTACATCCAGGCCAATGCACGCCTGACCTGGAAGCTGGACAAGCAAGGCTTCACCCTGATCGCCCCATATATCAAGGTACTGGGCGAGGAAGGCAAGGTGGCGGCGGACTTCCTGATTCGCCTGCATTTCGACCACAGCCAGGAAGACTACATGGACCTGCGGGTCGGCATGGTCGATGGCGATGGCCGTTTCACCCCCAAGTACCTGCCCGCCGTGTTGAGCCCGGCGCTGGATGAGTGGTTGCGCACGGCGATCCTCAAGGGCGCGGTGGACGAAGGCTTCTTCCAGTACCAGGGTTCGCTCAGCCACAATGCACTGCCCGCGTCGCGCAATATCAGCCTGTTCTTCAAGGTGCATGATGCCGAACTCGCCTTCCAGCCGGGCTGGCCGCACGTGAACAAGGTCAATGGCGAAGTGTTTGTCGAGGAAAGCGGCGTACGCATTCTGGCGAGCAAGGGCCAATTGCTCGACACCCAGGTCAAGGATGTCTACGTCAATATCCCCCACGCCCCAGCGGGCGGGGACAGTCATCTGCTGCTCACAGGCGGGTTTTCCGGCGGTTTGGGCGACGGCCTGAAGATCCTTCAAGAAGCGCCGATTGGCACGGCGTCTACGTTCGCTGGCTGGAAAGGCGAGGGCGACCTGCAAGGTAGCCTGGACCTGGACGTACCGCTGGCCAAAGGCACTGAGCCCAAGATCGTGGTGGACTTCAAGACCGACAAAGCGCGCCTGCAATTGGCGGAACCGCCGCTGGACCTGACCCAGCTCAAGGGTGATTTTCGCTTCGACAGCGCCAAGGGCCTGAGCGGGCAGAAGATCTCGGCCCAGGCGTTCGACCGCCCCATCACGGCGCAGATCTTTGCCGAAGGCAAACCGGGTAATATCAGCACGCGGGTGACTGCCAATGGCCAGGTCACCGTCAAGCGCCTTACGGACTGGTTGAAAATCAGCCAGCCGTTGCCGGTCTCCGGCGATATTCCGTACCAGTTGCAAGTGATCCTCGACGGCGCGGACAGCCAATTGATGGTCAACTCCAACCTCAAGGGTGTCGCGGTGGACCTGCCGGCACCGTTCGGCATGCCGGCCAGCCAAGGACGTGACAGCACCTTCCGCATGACTTTGCAGGGCGCTGAACGCCGTTACTGGTTTGATTACGGCGAGCTGGCTAACTTCACCTTTGCTGCGCCGCCGGACAAGTTCAATGATGGCCGTGGCGAACTGTTCCTCGGCGACGGTGATGCCGTGCTGCCCGGTGCCAAGGGCCTGCGCATTCGTGGCGTGCTGTCGGAACTGGATATCGATCCCTGGAAGAAACTTGTGGATCGCTACGCGGGCAATGATCCAGGTGGCAATGCCAAGCAACTGCTCAGCGGTGCGGACTTCAAAGTGGGCAAGCTGACCGGGTTTGGTACCCAGTTTGACCAGGTCAGCTTGCAGCTCGATCGCAAACCAGCGGCCTGGGGCCTGCAACTCGATAGCCAGCAAGCCAAGGGCGCGGTGAACCTGCCGGACGCCAAAGGCGCGCCGATTGCGGTCAACCTCAAGTATGTGAAATTGCCTGCGCCAGACCCGACCGCGCAGGCGGACGAAAACGCGCCGGACCCGCTGGCCGATATCGACCCCAAGAGCATTCCGGCACTGGATATTGCCGTCGACCAGCTGTTCCAGGGCTCGGACCTGATCGGAGCCTGGTCGCTGAGAATCCGCCCGACCGCCAAGGGCCTGGCCTTCAATAACCTCGACCTTGGCCTCAAGGGCATGCTGCTCAAGGGCGCTGGGGGTTGGGAAGGTGCGCCAGGCGCCAGCAGCAGTTGGTACAAGGGCCGCCTCGATGGGCGCAACATTGCCGACGTGCTCAAGGGCTGGGGTTTTGCGCCTACGGTGACCAGCGAAGACTTTCATCTGGACGTGGATGGCCGCTGGCCGGGGTCGCCGGCCTGGGTCGGGCCCAAGCGGTTTTCCGGCAGCCTGGATGCCGCGTTCCGTAAAGGTCAGTTCGTCGAAGTGGAGGGCGGGGCCCAGGCATTGCGAGTGTTTGGCCTGCTTAACTTCAACTCCATTGGCCGGCGTTTGCGTTTGGACTTTTCCGACTTGTTCGGCAAGGGCTTGAGCTACGACAGGGTCAAGGGCTTGTTGGCCGCCAGTAATGGCGTGTTCGTGACCCGCGAGCCCATCACCATGACCGGGCCTTCCACCAATCTGGAGCTTAACGGCACCCTGGATCTGGTTGCCGATCGCGTCGACGCCAAATTGCTGGTCACCTTGCCTGTGACCAACAACCTGCCGATTGCGGCGCTGATTGTCGGTGCGCCGGCCATTGGTGGTGCGCTGTTTTTGATCGACAAGCTGATCGGTGACCGGGTTTCGCGCTTCGCCAGTGTGCAATACAAGGTGCAAGGCCCCTGGAAGGATCCAAAAATCACCTTCGACAAGCCATTTGAAAAGCCAAACTGAGAGCCTGTGGAGTAGCATGGCCCCATGCCCTGTATGGAGTGTCGGCCCATGTCCTTTGCGGTAATTCAAATGGTCAGCCAGAGTGACGTGCTGGCCAACCTCGCCCAGGCGCGTCGCCTGCTGGAGCAGGCGGCGGCCGATGGCGCGAAACTCGCGGTGCTGCCAGAGAATTTCGCCGCCATGGGGCGCCGCGATGTGGCCGACATTGGCCGCGCCGAGGCGTTGGGGCAAGGCCCTGTGCTGCCCTGGTTGAAACAGGCCGCCCGCGACCTCACCTTATGGATAGTGGCCGGCACCTTGCCGCTGCCACCCAAGGACCAGCCCCACGCCAAACCCAATGCTTGCTCGCTGCTGATCAACGATCAGGGTGAAATCGTCGCTCGCTACGACAAACTCCACCTGTTTGATGTGGACGTAGCGGATGCTCGCGGTCGTTATCGCGAATCTGACGACTATGCTTTCGGTAACCAGGTGGTGGTGGCGGATACGCCGGTGGGCCGTGTGGGGTTAACGGTGTGCTACGACCTGCGGTTCCCCGAGCTGTACAGCGAGTTACGTGCGGCGGGGGCTGAACTGATTACCGCGCCCTCGGCCTTCACGGCAGTGACCGGGGCTGCGCATTGGGATGTGCTGATTCGCGCACGTGCCATCGAAACCCAGTGCTACCTGCTGGCAGCTGCCCAGGGCGGTGTGCACCCAGGCCCACGGGAAACCTTTGGCCACGCGGCGATTGTCGACCCTTGGGGCCGAGTGCTGGCGCAACAGGATCAAGGCGAGGCGGTGTTACTGGCCGAACGCGATAGCAGTGAACAGGCGTCGATACGGGCGCGCATGCCGGTGGCCAATCACCGGCGCTTTTTCTCGCAGGGCGCGCGGCGGCCTGCTTCAGAACGATGAATTTAAGGCCAAACCTATGAGCGAGTTGTTGTCCTCAGTCAGTGATCACCTCCTGGCACCCGGTGGCGTGACCATCGAAAGCCTGCAAACCGTGCTCGGCGATCTGGCCGGGCCGGGTATCGATGCGGCTGACCTGTATTTCCAGGGGCAGATTTCCGAGTCCTGGGCGCTGGAAGATGGGATCGTCAAGGAAGGCAGTTTCAACCTTGACCAGGGCGTAGGCGTTCGCGCGCAATCGGGTGAGAAAACCGGCTTTGCCTACAGCAATGCGATCACCCTGGAGGCCCTAGGCCTGGCGGCGCGTGCCGCCCGTTCGATTTCCCGTGCCGGGCAGAATGGCACGGTGCAGGCGTTCAGTACCCAGGACGTGGCGCAGTTGTATGCGCCGGATAACCCCTTGGAAGTGATCAGCCGTGCGGAAAAGGTCGAGCTGCTCAAGCGAATCGACGCAGCCACCCGCGCCTTGGACCCGCGTATCCAGCAAGTGACCGTGAGCATGGCGGGCGTGTGGGAGCGCATCCTCGTGGCGTCCACAGACGGTGGGCTGGCGGCGGATGTACGGCCGCTGGTGCGTTTCAATGTGAGTGTGATCGTCGAACAGAACGGGCGCCGCGAGCGCGGTGGGCATGGCGGCGGCGGGCGCACCGACTACCGTTATTTCCTCGCTGACGACCGTGCCATGGGCTATGCCCGTGAGGCGCTGCGCCAGGCATTGGTCAACCTGGAAGCGATTCCGGCACCCGCCGGCACCTTGCCGGTGGTGCTGGGCTCGGGTTGGTCTGGCGTGTTGCTCCACGAAGCCGTGGGCCATGGCCTGGAAGGCGATTTCAACCGCAAGGGCAGTTCCGCCTACAGTGGGCGCATGGGCGAAATGGTTGCGTCCAAGCTGTGCACCATTGTCGATGACGGCACCCTGGCCGGCCGCCGTGGTTCGCTGAGTGTCGATGACGAAGGCACGCCGACCGAATGCACCACCCTGATCGAAAACGGCGTGCTCAAGGGCTACATGCAAGACAAGCTCAACGCGCGCCTGATGGGCGTGGCGCGCACCGGTAATGGTCGTCGTGAATCCTATGCGCATCTACCAATGCCGCGCATGACCAACACCTACATGCTCGGTGGCCAAAGCGATCCGGCAGAAATCATTGCCTCGGTAAAACGCGGTATCTACTGCGCCAACCTCGGCGGCGGCCAGGTGGACATCACCAGCGGCAAGTTCGTGTTCTCCACCAGCGAGGCGTACCTGATCGAAGACGGCAAGATTACCGCGCCGGTCAAAGGGGCGACGCTGATTGGTAACGGCCCGGAAGCCATGAGCAAGGTGTCGATGGTCGGTAACGACCTGTCGCTGGACAGCGGGGTGGGCACGTGCGGCAAGGATGGGCAGTCGGTGCCGGTAGGTGTCGGCCAGCCAACCTTGAAAATCGATGCGATCACCGTGGGTGGTACGGGATCGTAGGAACGCAAGCTTCGGGTGGCGAAGACCGCCACCCGGGGAAGAGGATCAGCGCAGGCCGCGTTGAGTCTCGTCCAGCTCACGGATGTATTTGAAGATTTTACGGCTGGTGGCCGGCGCCTTGTTATGCGCCAGCTCGTGCTGGGCCTGACGGATCAGGGAGCGCAATTGCTGGCGGTCCGCGTCCGGGTAGTCCAGTACGAATTTCTCCAGCACCGCGTCATCGCCCGAGATCAGGCGGTCACGCCAACGTTCCAGGTTGTGGAAGCGTTCGTTGTACTGGCGAGTGGAGGCATCGGTTTGATCGAGCAAAGTCAGAATGGCGTCAATGTCTTGGTCGCGCATCAGTTTGCCGATAAACGAGATGTGCCGTTTACGCGCGATATTCGCGGTGTGCTTGGGCGCATCCGCCAGGGCCCGACGCATTTCGTCGGTCAGTGGCAGTTTGGCGACCAAATCCTTTTTGAGCGTTGTAAGGCGCTCGCCAAGGTCAACCAGAGCATGCAGCTCACGTTTGACCTGGGTTTTGCTTTTCTCCCCATCGAGGGAGTCGTCGTAAGAATCAACCATGGTGGCAGTCCGCAAAGAAACGCCGCCATGATAACCAGTCGGGGGCCGCTTGTCCGGCCCGGTCGCTCGATGGCCATTACCGAAAGCAGAATTTGAGTGGAGAAAACCATGAGTGCAGCCCAAAGCGTCGGTCCACAAGCGTTACCGGCCCTGCAGGAACAAGTCGAGCAGATCCTTGCCGAGGCCAAGCGCCAGGGGGCCAGCGCCTGTGAAGTGGCGGTGTCGCTGGAGCAAGGGTTGTCGACTTCGGTGCGCCAGCGGGAAGTGGAAACGGTTGAATTCAATCGCGACCAAGGGTTTGGCATTACCTTGTATGCGGGCCAGCGAAAAGGCTCGGCCAGCACTTCCGCCAGTGGCCCTGAGGCGATTCGCGAGACCGTCGCCGCAGCGCTGGCGATTGCCAAGCACACCTCCGAGGATGAAAGCTCGGGCCTGGCCGACAAGGCGTTGATGGCCAAGGATGTGCAGGATTTTGACCTGTTCCACGCCTGGGATATCACGCCTGAGCAAGCCATCGAGCTGGCGCTGACCTGCGAAGCGGCAGCCTTCGATGCCGATGCCCGCATCAAGAATGCGGACGGCACCACCTTGAGCACCCATCAGGGCTGCCGCGTCTACGGCAACAGCCATGGCTTTATCGGTGGCTATGCGTCCACGCGTCACAGCCTCAGTTGCGTGATGATCGCCGAAGCCAACGGGCAGATGCAGCGTGATTACTGGTATGACGTAAACCGCCAAGGCGATTTACTGGCAGACCCTGCAAGCATTGGCCTGCGTGCGGCGCAACGGGCTGCGAGCCGCCTGGGCGCGCGCCCGGTGCCGACCTGCGAAGTGCCTGTGCTGTTTTCCGCAGAGCTGGCCGGTGGTTTATTCGGCAGCTTTCTCGGCGCGATTTCCGGTGGCAACCTGTATCGCAAGTCTTCGTTCCTGGAAGGCGCCATCGGCCAGAAGCTGTTCCCTGAGTGGCTGACCATCGACGAGCGCCCGCATCTGATGCGCGCGATGGGCAGTTCGTCGTTCGACGGCGATGGCCTGGCGACTTATGCCAAGCCGTTTGTCGAGCAAGGTGAGCTGGTGTCCTATGTGCTGGGCACTTATGCCGGTCGCAAGCTGGGCCTGCCAAGCACCGCTAACGCAGGCGGCGTGCATAACCTGTTCGTGACGCACGGTGATGAAGACCAGGCGGCGTTGTTGCGGCGGATGGGGCGTGGGTTGCTGGTGACTGAATTGATGGGCCATGGCCTGAACATGGTCACCGGTGACTACTCGCGTGGTGCGGCGGGCTTCTGGGTGGAGAATGGCGAGATTCAGTTCGCCGTCCAGGAAGTGACCATCGCGGGCAATATGCGCGATATGTTCAAGCAGATCGTTGCCGTGGGTAACGACCTGGAACTGCGCAGCAATATCCGCACGGGTTCGGTGCTTATTGAACGCATGACGGTCGCTGGCAGCTAATCCCTCCCGCACGTTCTGAAAGGCGCGCCATCGCAAAGATGGCGCGCCTTTTTTATTGCGCCTCTTTTGACAGGATTAATGGGCCACTCTTGTTTTGATTCTCAATATCATTTAATAATAAATATCATTACCGAATGAGTGTGTCTCATGAGTTCTGTCTTGCATGAGGATCCCTATCTGGAAAGCTGGCGTTGGATGAGCCGCCAGATTCGCTGTGGCCTGGATCCCAATGAACCCCGCCTGATTGAGCATTACCTGAACGAAGGTCGGTACCTGGCGTGTTGCACCGCAACCCATCCGTGGACCATCGCTGAAACCTCATTTCGTTTGTTGATCGACACCGCCGCTGATGTCGCCTTGCCCTGGCATTGGCGCTCCCTGTGTCTGGACCAGGCCTGGCGACCACTGCGCGACCTGGAAAAACTCTCCCACTGTGCCTGCCGCCTCAAGCGCTGGCAGACCTTTGCCTGGCAATTGGCGAGCTGCGAATTACTGCCTTCGATTTCCGTTTCTGACTTGGTGCAAGGATCTAATGATGAGTAACACCCGTATCGAACGCGACAGCATGGGCGAACTGCATGTGCTGCAAGAAGCTTTGTATGGCGCACAAACACAGCGTGCGGTGAACAACTTTCCGATCAGTCATCAACCCATGCCGGCGCAATTCATCCGCGCGCTGATCCTGGCCAAGACAGCCGCGGCCAAGGTCAACGTCGACCTCAAGCAAATCAGCGAAGGGCAGGGCAAGGCTATTGTCGATGCTGCCCAAGGCTTGCTGGAAGGCGACTACATGCAGCACTTCCCGGTGGATATCTTCCAGACCGGCTCCGGCACCAGCTCCAACATGAACGCCAATGAAGTGATCGCGACCCTTGCCAGCCGTTTGCTGGGCGAGGCGGTCAACCCCAACGATCATGTGAATTGCGGCCAGAGCAGCAACGACATCATCCCCACCACCATCCACGTCAGTGCCGCGTTGGTGCTGCACGAGCAAACGTTGCCGGCCCTGCTGCATCTGGTGCAAGTCATCGAGCAAAAAGCCGAGGCGGTTCACCCGTTCATCAAGACCGGCCGCACGCATTTGATGGACGCCATGCCGGTGCGCATGAGTCAGGTGCTGAACGGCTGGGCGCAGCAGCTCAAGGCCAATATCGGCCACTTGCAGGACCTGCTTCCGGCGCTGCAAGCATTGGCTCAGGGCGGCACGGCGGTCGGTACCGGGATCAATGCGCACCCCGAGTTTGCCGGGCGTTTCAGCCAGCAACTGAGCCTGTTGACCGGAGTGAAGTTCACACCCGGCAAGAACCTGTTTGCGCTGATTGGCTCCCAGGACACCGCCGTTGCGGTCTCTGGTCAGTTGAAAGCCACGGCGGTGTCGCTGATGAAGATCGCCAATGACCTGCGCTGGATGAACTCCGGGCCATTGGCCGGCCTGGGTGAAATCGAACTGGAGGCGCTGCAGCCGGGCTCGTCGATCATGCCGGGCAAGGTCAACCCGGTCATCCCGGAAGCGACCGCCATGGTGGCCGCCCAGGTCATCGGCAATGACACAGTGATCACGGTGGCCGGCCAGTCGGGCAATTTCGAGCTGAATGTGATGCTGCCGATCATTGCCCAAAACCTGCTCAGCAGCCTGGAGTTGCTGGCCAATGCCAGCCGGTTGCTGGCGGACAAGGCCATTGCCAGCTTCAAGGTCAACGAACCCAAGCTCAAGGAAGCGCTGTCACGCAATCCGATCCTGGTCACCGCACTTAACCCGATCATCGGCTACCAGAAAGCCGCTGAAATCGCCAAGAAGGCGTATCAGCAAGGCCGCCCGGTGATCGATGTCGCCCTCGAACACACCGACCTGCCGCGCAGCCAACTGGAAGTCCTGCTGGACCCGGAAAAGCTCACCGCTGGCGGCGTGTAATCAACGACCCTGCTCTGGAGGCTCACCATGGAGCACTGGAAACGCACGATCGAACGGGCCAATCGCTGCTTTATGGCAGGCGAGTTGGTTGACGCTCGCGAGGCCTATCTGCAAGCCCTGGCCCTGGCCCAAGTGTTGTTCGAACGCTGGGCGGATGCTGACGAAGCAGTGGCGGCTTGCGTCATTTCCCATCACAACCTGGCGGACCTGCACTTGCGCCTGAACCAGCCTGAGGAAAGCGCGGAATACCTCTGCGCTATCCATCAGCGCCTCTTACAGACCATGCAGAACCCGCGACTCAGCCCGTCACTGCGCGAGGCCGCGCTGCGCCAAAGCAGCAAGACCTACGTCGAGCTGCTGAATTTCATCAGCGATCACGGCGAATACCCACGCACTCATCGGCTGCTGGGCAGTGCTGCGACGCCAACGTCCACGTCCCACTATGGAGCACATTGATATGACCTATACCTTGCCGGCCTTGCCTTACGCCTACGACGCCCTCGAGCCGCATATCGACGCGCAAACCATGGAAATTCACTACACCAAGCACCACCAGACCTACATCAATAACCTCAATGCTGCGGTCGAGGGGACTGAGTTCGCCGGCTGGCCGGTGGAGAAGCTGGTGTCCAGCGTCCAAACATTGCCGGAGAAATTACGCGCTGCTGTGGTCAACCAAGGAGGCGGGCATGCGAACCACTCGTTGTTCTGGGCAGTCATGTCACCGACAGGGGGCGGCAAACCCGAGGGCGCGCTGGGCAAGGCTATCGACGAGCAATTGGGTGGTTTCGACAGCTTCAAGGAGGCGTTCACCAAGGCGGCCTTGACGCGATTCGGCAGCGGTTGGGCCTGGCTGAGCGTTACGCCACAAAAAACGCTGGTGGTGGAAAGCAGCGGCAACCAGGACAGCCCGCTGATGAGCGGCAATACGCCGGTGCTGGGCCTGGACGTCTGGGAGCACGCTTACTACCTGCAATATCAAAACCGACGACCGGAGTACATCAATGCATTCTATAGCGTCATCAACTGGCCGGAGGTTGCCGCGCGCTATCAGGCCGCTTTGGCCTGACATTCACTACATAACAAGATCTAAGGCCGACTATGGGCACTCAAACACTGGCGATCGGTAGCGTGCGAATGTTTCGTTATGCGTTTGGCACGCTGCTGCTATTGGCAGGTACTGCGTTATTGGTGGCCCATGGGCTGGCCTGGTTGAACCTGGAACCGCGCATACTGCGTGCTTTGCAGGGTGGGGCGATCTGCGCGCTTGGCACGGCGCTGGGCGCGGTGCCGGTGTTGGTGATTCGGCGCATGCCGATGGCGCTTAGCGACACCCTGCTGGGCTTTGGTGCCGGTGTGATGCTGGCGGCGACTGCGTTTTCTCTGGTGGTACCGGGCATCGCCGCCGCCGAAAGCCTGGGACTGTCACCTTGGGGCGCCAGTGGCTTGATCAGCTTCGGCATCATGCTCGGGGCGTTCGGCCTGTACCTCGTAGACCGCAAGGTTTCTGGCGCCAGCCCGGAAATGCTGGTGGGTACACCGGATAAACCGGTTATCCCGCCGCGTATTTGGTTGTTCGTGTTTGCCATCATTGCGCACAACATTCCGGAAGGCATGGCTGTGGGGGTTTCTGCGGGCGGAGGCATGGCGGATGCCGACAGCCTCGCCATGGGCATTGCCCTGCAGGATGTGCCTGAAGGGCTGGTGATTGCGCTGGTATTGGCTGGGGCGGGAATGTCGCGGATCAAAGCCTTTTTGATTGGCGCTGCATCAGGCTTGGTTGAGCCGGTATTTGCGGTGCTCTGTGCATGGCTGGTGAGCCTTGCCGAAGTGTTGTTGCCGCTGGGTTTGGCGTTGGCCGCCGGGGCAATGTTGCTGGTCGTGACTCATGAAGTCATCCCCGAGTCGCGCCGCAATGGCCATGAAAATCTCGCCAGCCTTGGGCTGTGCCTCGGGTTTTGCCTGATGATGGTGATGGATACGGCGTTAGGCTGAGGGTGGTTCCCTGTAGGAGGGAGCCTGCTCGCAAAAAAAACTGAGAGCACTGCGTTAACCAGGATGCCCGCGTTATCGTTGACGTTTTTCGCGAGCAAGCTCCTACAGTAGGGTTATTCGCCTTCGTCGAAGTAGTTGTTGATCAACGCGACCAGTGCGGCCATTGCTTCGTCTTCTTGCTCGCCTTCGGTGCGCAGATGGATTTTGGTGCCTTTGCCGGCCGCCAACATCATCATCGCCATGATGCTTTTGCCATCGACCATGGACTCTGGCGTACGCCCAGCACGGATCTGGCAGGGGAACTGCCCGGCCACGCCGACGAATTTAGCCGACGCCCGGGCGTGCAAGCCCAGCTTGTTGATGATTTCAATTTCCAGAGCAGGCATCGCGCAGGTGTTCCTTTCAACTCAGGTCGCGGTGGCGAACCTGGACGTTCTTGAGGGTTTGTTGCAGCACCTGGCCCAGCCGTTCAGTCAAATAGACCGAGCGGTGGTGGCCGCCGGTGCAGCCAATGGCAATGGTGACATAGGCTCGATTGCTGGCGGCAAAGCGCGGCAACCATTTGAGCAGGTAGCTGGAGATGTCCTGGAACATCTCTTCCACATCCGGTTGTGCGGCCAGGTAGTCGATCACAGGCTGATCCAGCCCGGACTGATCGCGCAACTCCGGCTTCCAGTAAGGGTTGGGCAGGCAGCGCACATCGAACACTAGGTCGGCATCTACCGGCATGCCGCGCTTGAAGCCAAATGACTCGACCAGAAACGCCGTCCCCGGCTCAGGCTGGTTCAGCAGGCGCAGCTTGATCGCGTCGCGCAACTGATACAGGTTCAGATTGGTGGTGTTGATCTTCAGGTCGGCCAGGTCAATGATCGGCCCGAGCAGCTTGGTCTCGTCCTCGATGGCTTCGGCCAGGGAGCGGTTGGCGCTGCTGAGGGGGTGGCGTCGACGGGTTTCGGAGAACCGCTTGAGCAAGGTCTCTTCGTCGGCATCCAGGTACAGCACATCGCAATGAATGTGCTTGGCACGCACTTCTTCCAACAGTTCCGGGAACCGCGAGAGGTGGCTAGGCAGGTTGCGCGCATCAATCGAGACCGCCACCAGCGGCTGCGCCAATTCGGTATGGATCAGTGCGCGTTCCGCCAACTCTGGCAGCAGGCCGGCGGGCAGGTTGTCGATGCAATAGAAGCCGTTGTCCTCAAGCACATTGAGGGCGGTGCTCTTACCCGAGCCGGAGCGACCGCTGACGATGATCAAACGCATGATTACTGCCCGTTTTGTTCATCCAGGACAACTTGGTACAACGCTTCATTGCTGGAGGCGCTGCGCAGTTTGTCGCGTACATCCTTGCGGTCCAGCATGCTGGCGATCTGCCGGAGCAGTTCCAGGTGCGCATCGGTGGCGGCTTCCGGGACCAGCAGCACGAAGAGCAGGTCGACCGGGGCGCCGTCGATGGCGTCGAAATCAATGGGGTGATCCAAGTGCAGCAAGGCGCTCACAGGTGTTTCACAGCCTTTGAGGCGGCAGTGCGGAATGGCGATGCCGTTGCCAAAACCGGTGGAACCGAGTTTTTCACGGGCAATCAACGCTTCGAAGACATCTTGCATCTCCAGATCCGGCACTTCGCGTGCGATCAGGTTGGCAATTTGTTCGAGGGCTTTTTTCTTGCTGCCGCCCGGCACGTTCACGAGGGAACGGCCGGGGGTCAGGATGGTTTCAAGTCGGATCATGGGGGGAGAGTTAACGACCTGTACCTTGCATCAGGTGCAGATTCTTTTCCTTATGCTTTATGAGTTGGCGGTCGAGCTTGTCGTAGAGGGAGTCAATGGCCGCGTACATATCTTCATGTTCCGCATTGGCGACGAGCTTGGCATTCGGTACGTGCAGGGTGGCCTCGATTTTCTGCTTGAGCTTATCGACCTCCATGATGACCTGCACGTTGGTGATCTTGTCAAAATGCCCCGCAAGCTTGTTCAGTTTGCTCTCGGTGTATTCACGCAGGGGCTTGGTGACTTCCAGCTGGTGTCCACTGATGTTGACTTGCATACAGCTTCTCCTTCGTTGCCAGTGCATAAAGCGGTGGGCAGGAATACCCACCACTGGAACGCTGTGGCCCGCCCGTCACATCAAACGCTTACGCTCGCTGGAAGGCGCGATCCCTAGGGACTCGCGGTACTTGGCGACGGTTCGACGGGCGACCTGAATGCCTTGTGCCTCCAGTAAACCAGCGATCTTGCTGTCACTCAACGGCTTTTTCTGATTTTCAGCGGCAACCAGTTTTTTGATGATCGCGCGGATCGCCGTGGACGAGCATTCACCGCCTTCAGAGGTGCTGACGTGGCTGGAGAAAAAGTATTTCAACTCATAAATACCCCGTGGGGTATGCATGAATTTCTGCGTGGTAACCCGGGAAATCGTCGATTCATGCATGCCGACGGCTTCGGCGATGTCGTGCAGCACGAGAGGCTTCATGGCCTCGTCGCCGTACTCCAGGAAACCGCGCTGGTGTTCGACGATCTGGGTTGCGACTTTCATCAGGGTTTCGTTGCGGCTTTGCAGGCTCTTGATGAACCACCGCGCTTCCTGCAACTGGTTGCGCATGAAGGTGTTATCGGCGCTGGTATCAGCGCGGCGCACAAAACCTGCGTATTGCGGGTTGACCCGCAGGCGCGGTACCGACTCCTGGTTCAGCTCCACCAGCCAACGTTCGTTGTCCTTGCGCACAATGACATCGGGCACCACATATTCGGCTTCGCTGGATTCGATCTGCGAGCCTGGGCGCGGGTTGAGGCTTTGCACCAGCTCGATGACCTGGCGCAAGTCATCTTCCTTGAGCTTCATACGGCGCATCAGTTGGCTGTAGTCGCGACTGCCCAACAGGTCGATGTAGTCGCTGACCAGGCGTTGCGCTTCGGTGAGCCATGGGGTCTTGGCCGGCAATTGGCGCAGTTGCAGCAACAGGCACTCGCTGAGTGTGCGGGCACCAATGCCGGCGGGCTCGAATTGCTGGATGCGGTGCAGGACGGCTTCGATTTCGTCCAGTTCGATATCCAGTTCCGGGTCGAAGGCCTCAAGGATCTCCTCGAGGGTTTCGTCCAGGTAGCCCTGGTTGTTGATGCAGTCGATCAGGGTGACCGCGATCAGGCGATCGGTATCGGACATCGGCGCCAGGTTCAGTTGCCACAACAGGTGGCTCTGCAGGCTCTCGCCCACCGACGTACGGGTGGTGAAGTCCCACTCGTCATCATCGTTGCTCGGCAGGCTGCTGGCGCTGGTCTGGTAGACGTCTTCCCACGCGGTATCCACGGGAAGCTCGTTGGGAATGCGTTCGTTCCAGTCGCCTTCCTCCAGGTTGTCCACCGTCGGGGCGGTTTCCTGATAGGAGGGTTCCTGCACGTCGGGATTGGGTTTTTGCTCGATGTTGTCGGCCAGCGGGTCTGCATTATCGAAGTCGTCGCCTTCTTCCTGGCGTTCGAGCATCGGATTGGACTCCAGGGCCTCCTGGATTTCCTGTTGCAGGTCCAGGGTCGACAATTGGAGCAGGCGGATGGCCTGTTGCAGCTGCGGTGTCATCGTCAGCTGCTGGCCCATTCTCAGGACTAGCGATGGTTTCATGGCAGGGGCTTAACACCTTATTCGCCGGCGCAATGCGCCATCCACGACAGGGCGCGTGAGCGCCAAACATAAGCAAATTATATGCCTGATCTCGGGGCCTTTGCCTAGAGCGCGGTAACAATAAAAAAACCGAGGTTTCCATTGACTCCCGCGCGCTCCAGGGAAAAGCGCGATACCCCTGTGTTTACAGGCGGAACTCGTGACCCAGGTACACTTCCTTCACCAGCTCGTTAGCCAGGATAGTCTCGGCATCGCCTTCGGCAATCAGCTGACCATCGTTGACGATATACGCTGTTTCGCAGATATCGAGGGTTTCGCGCACGTTGTGGTCGGTGATCAGCACGCCAATGCCCTTGGCCTTGAGGTGATGGATGATCTGCTTGATGTCACCCACCGAAATCGGGTCGACACCGGCAAAGGGTTCATCCAGCAGGATGAATTTCGGCGCGGTCGCCAGGGCGCGGGCGATTTCCACGCGGCGGCGCTCACCACCGGACAGGCTCATGCCGAGGTTGTCGCGAATATGGTTGATGTGGAATTCCTGCAGCAGGCTTTCCAGCTCCTGGCGGCGGCCATCGCGATCGAGTTCCTTGCGGGTCTCGAGAATCGCCATGATGTTATCGGCTACCGACAGTTTGCGGAAGATCGACGCTTCCTGAGGAAGATAGCCGATACCTGCCCGTGCACGACCGTGCATGGGTTGATGGCTGACATCCAGGTCGTCGATCAATACACGACCCTGGTCTGCCTGGACCAGCCCGACGATCATATAGAAGCAAGTGGTTTTGCCGGCACCGTTGGGGCCGAGCAAACCGACGATCTGGCCGCTGTCGATCGACAGGCTGACGTCGCGTACCACCTGGCGGCTTTTATAGGCCTTGGCCAGATGCTGGGCTTTCAGGGTTGCCATTACTCGGCCTTCTTCTTCGGCTGGATAACCATGTCGATGCGCGGGCGCGGTGCAGTGACCTTGGAGCCGTTGGCGCGACCGGCGTTGGCGATCTGCTTGACGGTGTCATAGGTGATCTTTTCACCTTCGGTCGAGTTGCCGTCTGGGCTCAGTACCTTGGCCTGGTCGATCAACACGATACGATTCTGCTGGGCGTGATACTGGATAGTCTTGCCGTAGCCTTTCATCGGGCCGGTGTCGGTAGCGGACTGCTTCTGCTCGAAATAAGCCAGGTTGCCCACCGACGTCACCACGTCAATGTCGCCTGTCTGGGTGCGCGTCAGAGTCACCGTGTTGCCGGTGATCTTCATCGAGCCCTGGGTGATGATCACGCCGCCTGTATAGGTGGCAACACCTTTCTTGTCATCGAGCTGTGCATCGTCAGCCGAAATATGGATCGGTTGCTGGCTATCGTTCGGCAGAGCCCAGGCGCTCACGCTTCCCAGTGCTGCGCCCAGACCGAGCAAAATAGGGAGGGTTTTAACGAGCCTCATACTGTCCTCTTACGTTCGATAGCAGGTGTATCCTGCTTTCTTTCAAATACGCTTTCATTCCCTTGCCAGTCGATACACCGCCAGCGCCGTCGATTCTAACGTCTTGCTCGGTCTGCGCATATTGCTTCTGTGGGAATACGGTCATGCGACTGCTGGTAATGATGGTGTCGCGGTTCTGCGCGTCTGTACGTGCGACGCGAACCGAGTCGATCAGTTCAACTTCGGTGCCATCCGGGTTGACCTCGCCACGCTTGCTGGTGACGTGCCAGGGAAATTCGGTGCCGCGATACAGGTTCAGGTCCGGATTGGTCAGCAGGCTGACTTCGGAAGCCTTCAAGTGCTCGACCTTGTCCGATGTCATCTCATACTGCACCTTGCCGTCAGGCAGGTACTGAATGCTGTAGGCATTGATGGCGTAATAGTCGATAAGACCTTCGTCAACCTGCGCAACAGGCTTGTCGAGGAAGCGCTCCGGGCTGATATTCCAGTAGCCCACCGCCAGGAGCAGCGCGGCGATGACCCCGAATAACAGGAAGTTGCGAATCTTTTTGCTCAGCATATAACGCTCTATAGGTAGGCGGCGTGGGCCGCTTCAAGGCTGCCCTGGGCACGCAGGATCAACTCGCAGAACTCGCGGGCGGCACCTTCGCCGCCACGGGCGGTGGTGATGCCATGGGCGTGTTCGCGGACAAACGCCGCGGCATTCGCGACGGCCATGCCCAGGCCCACCCGGCGAATCACCGGCAGGTCTGGCAGGTCGTCGCCCAGATAGGCGACCTGTTCATAGCTTAGGTTGAGTTGGCCAAGAAGCTCGTCCAGCACCACCAGTTTATCCTCGCGGCCCTGATACAGGTGAGGAATACCAAGGTTTTGTGCGCGGCGTTCCACAACCGGTGTTTTTCGACCGCTGATAATTGCGGTTTGCACGCCCGCTGCCATCAGCATTTTGATGCCTTGGCCATCGAGGGTGTTGAAGGTCTTGAATTCGCTGCCGTCTTCGAGGAAGTACAGGCGGCCATCCGTCAGCACGCCGTCAACGTCGAAAATCGCCAGTTTGATGTTTTTACCGCGTTGCATCAGGTCGCTGGTCATTTACATCACTCCTGCGCGCAGCAAGTCGCCTAGGTTTAGGGCCCCGATCGGCCGATCATCGTGGTCGACCACGATCAGTGCGCCTATCCGGTGGTCTTCCATGATTTTCAACGCTTCAGCCGCGAGCATTTCGGCGCGGGCGGTCTTGCCGTGAGGGGTCATCACGGCGTCGATGGTTGCGGTATGGATATCAATGGTGCGGTCAAGGGTACGACGCAGGTCGCCGTCGGTGAATATCCCGGCCAGCCGGCCATCGGTTTCGACGATGGCGGTCATGCCCAAGCCCTTGCGCGTCATTTCCATCAGCGCATCCCGAAGCAGAGTGCCGCGTGGAACGCTCGGCAGCTCGGCGCCGCGATGCATGACATTTTCCACTTTCAGCAGCAGGCGACGGCCCAGTGCGCCACCCGGATGTGAAAATGCGAAGTCCTCGGCCGTAAACCCGCGGGCCTCCAGCAATGCCACCGCCAGGGCATCGCCCATTACCAGCGCGGCGGTGGTGGAGGAGGTGGGCGCCAGATTCAGTGGGCAGGCTTCGTGGGTCACGTGCACGTTCAGGTTGACGTCGGCAGCCTTGGCCAACGTTGACTCAGGGTTACCTGTGAGGCTGATCATCTGGATGCCCAGGCGCTTGATCAGCGGCAACAGGGTCACGATTTCGTTGGTGGTGCCGGAGTTGGATAGCGCCAAAATCACGTCATCCTTGGTGATCATGCCCATGTCGCCGTGGCTGGCTTCGGCCGGGTGCACGAAAAACGCAGTGGTCCCCGTGCTTGCCAAGGTCGCCGCGATCTTGTTGCCAATGTGGCCGGACTTGCCCATGCCGACCACCACAACGCGGCCCTTGCTCGCCAGAATCATCTCGCAGGCGCGCACGAAATCCGCGTCGATATGGGCCAGCAAGCCTTCTACGGCTTCAAGCTCAAGGCGTATGGTGCGTTGTGCGGATTGAATAAGGTCGCTGGATTGGCTCATGTCTGAAATCGTATAGCCTGACGAAAAGTCGGCGATTATAGCGGTAATGATCGATTCCCTCACGCAAGTTCGTCAGGCTTTGTGCGCGGGATAACTGAAAAGCACCGTGGGCAACATAGCAAGCAACGTTTTTTCCCTGTCTCAAATCTGAACCAGCGCTGTTCCGGCCTTGGGCGCTCTGTACCAGCAGTGATATAGTTCGCCGCCAGTTCGGTCCGCCCAACCCATGTGCTCAACTATTGCGCATCTGTTGAAAACCAAAGTCGCACACATGGTGTCTGAGTGAAAGGCTGCATCCCAAGGAGATTAGATGAGTGCCGATAACGCCTACGCGGTCGAGCTGAAGGGTCTTACCTTCAAGCGCGGGACGCGCAGCATCTTCAATAACGTCGATATTCGCATTCCTCGCGGCAAGGTCACGGGCATCATGGGGCCTTCCGGTTGCGGCAAGACCACCCTGTTGCGCCTGATGGGCATGCAGTTGCGCCCCAGTGCCGGGGAAGTGTGGGTCAACGGCCAGAACCTGCCGACGCTGTCGCGCAGCGATCTGTTCGATGCGCGCAAGCATATGGGCGTGCTATTCCAGAGCGGCGCGCTGTTTACCGACCTCGATGTGTTCGAAAACGTGGCCTTCCCGCTGCGGGTGCACACCCAGCTGTCCGATGAAATGATTCGTGACATCGTGTTGCTGAAACTGCAGGCCGTAGGCCTTCGCGGCGCCATCGACCTGATGCCGGACGAGTTGTCCGGTGGCATGAAGCGCCGTGTCGCCCTGGCGCGGGCCATTGCCCTCGACCCACAGATCCTCATGTATGACGAGCCATTCGTGGGGCAGGACCCGATCGCCATGGGCGTGTTGGTGCGCCTGATCCGCCTGCTCAACGATGCATTGGGGATCACCAGTATCGTGGTGTCCCACGACCTGGCCGAAACCGCGAGCATCGCCGACTACCTGTATGTAGTGGGTGATGGTCAGGTGCTGGGGCAGGGTACGCCTGAAGAGTTGATGAACGCCGATAATCCGCGCATTCGCCAATTCATGACCGGCAACCCCGATGGCCCGGTGCCTTTTCACTTTCCGGCAGCGGACTACCGCTCAGATCTTCTGGGGAAGCGCTGATGCGCAAGACATCTCTTATCGAGAAGGTTCGCCTTTTCGGTCGTTCGGGCATCGACATCGTCGAAGTGCTGGGGCGTTCGACCATTTTCCTGTTTCACGCCTTGCTGGGGCGCGGCGGCATCGGCGGCGGCTTTGGCCTGCTGGTCAAGCAACTGCACTCGGTGGGGGTGATGTCCCTGGTGATCATCGTGGTCTCCGGCGTATTCATCGGCATGGTGCTGGCGCTGCAGGGTTTCAATATCCTGTCCAGCTACGGCTCGGAGCAGGCGGTAGGGCAGATGGTGGCCCTGACCCTGTTGCGTGAGCTTGGCCCGGTGGTTACCGCCTTGTTGTTCGCGGGGCGTGCAGGTTCGGCGCTGACCGCTGAAATCGGCAATATGAAATCCACTGAGCAGCTGTCCAGCCTGGAAATGATCGGCGTGGACCCGCTCAAGTACATTGTTGCCCCGCGCCTGTGGGCCGGCTTCATTTCCCTGCCACTGCTGGCAATGATCTTCAGCGTGGTGGGTATCTGGGGTGGTTCGTGGGTGGCGGTTGACTGGCTGGGGGTCTACGACGGCTCCTACTGGGCCAACATGCAAAACAGCGTGACCTTCACCGGTGACGTGCTCAACGGCATCATAAAGAGCATCGTCTTTGCCTTTGTGGTGACCTGGATTGCCGTATTCCAAGGCTATGACTGTGAGCCCACTTCAGAGGGGATCAGCCGTGCCACTACCAAGACCGTTGTATACGCCTCGCTGGCGGTACTGGGCCTTGACTTCATTTTGACCGCCTTGATGTTTGGAGATTTCTGATGCAAAACCGCACTGTGGAAATCGGTGTCGGCCTTTTCTTGCTGGCTGGCATCCTGGCTTTACTGTTGCTGGCCCTGCGAGTCAGCGGCCTTTCGGCCAGCCCTACCGCCGATACCTATAAACTTTACGCGTACTTCGACAATATCGCCGGTTTGACGGTCAGATCCAAAGTGACCATGGCCGGTGTCACCATCGGCAAGGTCACGGCAATCGATCTGGATCGCGACAGCTTTACCGGTCGGGTAACGATGCAACTGGACAAGAAGGTAGATAATCTGCCAACTGACTCCACGGCATCTATCCTCACTGCGGGTTTGCTGGGCGAGAAGTACATCGGGGTCAGCGTGGGTGGGGAAACAGCCCTGCTCAAGGATGGTTCGACCATCCACGACACACAGTCGTCGCTGGTGCTTGAAGACCTGATCGGGAAATTTTTGCTCAATACGGTCAATAAAGACGCTAAATGAGGAATCTGTTCATGATCTCTACCTTGCGACGTGGCCTGCTGGTACTGCTTGCAGCATTGCCGATGATGGCCAACGCGGCAGGTTCTGCCCACGATTTGGTGCAGGACACCACCAGCAAAATGCTGGCTGACCTCAAGGCTAATAAAGAACAGTACAAGCAAGACCCTTCCAAGTTCTACAACGCGCTCAACACGATCGTTGGCCCTGTGGTCGATGCTGAAGGCATCTCCAAAAGCATCATGACGGTCAAGTATTCGCGCAAGGCTACGCCTGCACAGATGCAGACGTTCCAGGAAAACTTCAAGAAGGGTCTGTTCCAGTTCTACGGCAACGCTCTGTTGGAATACAACAACCAGGGCATTATCGTTGATGCGCCCAAGGACGAGTCGGGCGACCGTGCTGAAGTCGGGATGAAAGTCTCCGGCAGCAATGGCGCCGTGTACCCTGTGTCCTACACCCTGACGAAGATCAACGGTGAGTGGAAACTGCGTAACGTGATCATCAACGGTATCAACATCGGCAAGCTGTTCCGTGATCAGTTCGCCGACGCGATGCAGCGCAATGGCAACGATCTGGACAAGACCATCAACGGTTGGGCCGGTGAAGTGGCCAAGGCCAAGGAAGAAACCGATAAAGCTGCCGGGAAGCCTGCGCAATGACCGAGTCGGCTGTTCGTATCGGCGACGCCGGCGAGCTGTTCCTCAGCGGCGTGCTGGATTACCGCACCGGGCCTGACCTGCGCAAGCAGGGCCAGGCGCTGATCAAGGCCAGCAAGGCGCCAGAGCTGGTGCTTGATTGCTCGGCGGTGACCAAGTCCAGCAGCGTCGGCCTGTCGTTGTTGCTGTGCTTCATGCGTGATGCCGAGGCGGCGAAAAAACCGGTCAGTATCCGTGCGTTGCCGGAAGACATGCGCGAAATTGCCGAAGTTTCCGGTTTGACCGAGCTACTGGCGCATCCTTAATACACATTGTTAAAGAAGCCCCCCGTCAGAGTCCTGCTATGCGGGGTTCGCAGGCGCGGGGCTTTTTTGTATGATGTGCGACCCGTGCGCACTGGGCGCCGATAGAGGTTGAGCATGCAGGCCCTAGAAGTTAAGAGCTTCCTTGAAGGAAAGCTGCCTGAAACGACTGTAGAAGTCGAAGGCGAAGGCTGCAATTTCCAGCTGAACGTGATTAGCGATGAACTGGCGGCATTGAGCCCGGTCAAGCGTCAGCAGCAGATCTATGCCCATTTGAACCCATGGATCACCGATGGCAGCATCCATGCGGTCACTATGAAATTTTTCAGCCGCGCGGCCTGGGCCGAGCGCACCTGAGCCCCCAAGGCGTCGAGATTCTTATGGATAAATTGATTATTACCGGCGGTGCCCGCCTTGATGGCGAGATTCGCATTTCCGGTGCGAAAAACTCCGCCTTGCCGATCCTGGCAGCGACCCTGCTGTGCGATGGCCCGGTGACTGTGGCCAACCTGCCGCACCTGCACGACATCACCACCATGATCGAGCTGTTCGGTCGCATGGGCATTGAGCCGGTGATCGACGAGAAGCTGGCCGTCGAAATTGACCCACGTACCATCAAGACCCTGATTGCCCCGTACGAACTGGTGAAAACCATGCGTGCGTCGATCCTGGTGCTGGGCCCGATGGTTGCCCGTTTCGGCGAAGCCGAAGTAGCCTTGCCTGGCGGTTGCGCCATTGGTTCGCGTCCGGTCGACCTGCACATCCGTGGCCTTGAGGCCATGGGCGCAGTCATCGACGTCGAAGGCGGCTACATCAAGGCCAAGGCGCCGGAAGGCGGCCTGCGCGGCGCGAACTTCTTCTTTGATACCGTCAGCGTCACCGGTACCGAGAACATCATGATGGCCGCTGCCCTGGCCAACGGTCGCAGCGTGTTGCAGAACGCCGCACGCGAGCCGGAAGTGGTCGACCTGGCCAACTTCCTCAACGCCATGGGCGCCAAAGTTTCCGGCGCTGGCACTGACACCATCACTATTGATGGTGTAGAGCGTCTGCACACCGCCACCTACAAAGTCATGCCTGACCGCATCGAGACCGGTACCTACCTGGTTGCCGCTGCCGTGACCGGTGGCCGTGTGAAGGTCAAGGACACCGATCCGACCATCCTGGAAGCCGTCCTGGAAAAACTCAAGGAAGCCGGCGCAGAGATCACCACCGGCGAAGACTGGATCGAGCTGAACATGCACGGCAAGCGGCCAAAAGCCGTCAACGTGCGTACCGCTCCGTACCCGGCGTTCCCGACCGACATGCAAGCGCAGTTCATCTCCTTGAACGCGATTGCCGAAGGCACCGGTGCTGTGATCGAGACCATCTTCGAAAACCGCTTCATGCACGTGTATGAACTGCACCGCATGGGCGCCAAGATCCAGGTCGAAGGCAACACCGCCATCGTCACCGGGATCGACAAGCTCAAGGGCGCGCCAGTAATGGCAACCGACCTGCGTGCCTCGGCCAGCCTGGTAATCTCGGCACTGTGCGCCGAAGGTGACACCCTGATCGACCGCATCTACCACATAGACCGTGGTTACGAGTGCATCGAAGAGAAACTGCAGATGCTCGGCGCGAAGATTCGCCGCGTACCGGGCTAGTCCCCGCTGCCCTGTAGGAGCGAGCTTGCTCGCGAAGGCCTCATGTGCACCGCGTTGACTCTGAATAAACGCGTTATCGTTGACGTTCTTCGCGAGCAAGCTCGCTCCTACAAACACTGGTTTGTTTCAAATCGAGGCTGTCATGGCCTCGATCTGTGTCTGGCGCCGTTTGCGACCGGACAGCAATAGCCTGATGAAGGACTGACATTTCCCATGTTGACCATCGCACTGTCCAAGGGCCGCATCCTTGACGACACGTTGCCGCTTCTGGCTGAAGCGGGCATCGTGCCGACCGAGAATCCGGACAAGAGCCGCAAGCTGATCATCCCCACGACCCAGGACGACGTGCGCCTGCTGATCGTGCGGGCTACCGACGTGCCGACCTACGTTGAACATGGCGCCGCCGACCTGGGTGTTGCCGGCAAGGACGTGCTGATGGAATACGGTGGCCAGGGCCTGTACGAGCCTCTGGACCTGCGCATCGCCCTGTGCAAGCTGATGACCGCTGGCCGCGTGGGTGATGTCGAGCCCAAGGGCCGCCTGCGGGTCGCCACCAAGTTCGTCAACGTTGCCAAGCGCTATTACGCCGAACAAGGCCGTCAGGTCGATATCATCAAGCTCTACGGCTCCATGGAGCTGGCACCGCTGATCGGGCTGGCCGACAAGATCATCGACGTGGTCGACACCGGCAACACCCTGCGCGCCAACGGTTTGGAGCCCCAGGATTTTATCGCTGACATCAGCTCCCGCCTGATCGTCAATAAAGCATCGATGAAGATGCAGCACGCCCGTATTCAGGCGTTGATCGACACCCTGCGCAAGGCAGTGGAGTCTCGACACCGCGGTTGACTCACCCGCGTAGCTGAAGAGCTGCGCCCGTCTATCCGCCTCATAGCCAGAATTCTCAGGTGCCCAAGCGGAAACGACTGCTAGTTTAGGGCGCCTGAGTTTTTGCCAATTCTATTGAGGCCCTCGCTATGACCACGTCCACTGCAATTGCCCGACTCAACGCTGCCGACCCGGATTTCGCCCATCATCTGGATCATCTGCTGAGCTGGGAAAGCGTGTCTGACGACTCGGTCAACCAGCGGGTGCTCGACATCATCAAGGCCGTGCGTGAGCGCGGTGATGCTGCGCTGGTGGATTTCACCCGCCAGTTCGACGGCCTGGACGTGCAGTCCATGGCTGACCTGATCCTGCCGCGTGAACGCCTTGAGCTGGCGCTGACGCGCATCACCGCACCGCAGCGCGAAGCCCTCGAAGTCGCTGCGGCGCGGGTACGCAGCTATCACGAAAAACAGAAGCAGGACTCCTGGAGCTACACCGAGGCCGACGGCACTGTGCTGGGCCAGAAGGTCACGCCACTGGACCGCGCCGGCCTTTACGTGCCGGGCGGTAAGGCGTCGTATCCATCGTCGGTGTTGATGAATGCGATCCCGGCCAAAGTCGCCGGCGTGACCGAAGTGGTCATGGTGGTGCCGACCCCCCGTGGCGAGATCAACGAGCTGG
This sequence comes from Pseudomonas sp. BTN1, assembly GCF_001907715.1. Taxonomy (NCBI): domain Bacteria; kingdom Pseudomonadati; phylum Pseudomonadota; class Gammaproteobacteria; order Pseudomonadales; family Pseudomonadaceae; genus Pseudomonas; species Pseudomonas sp. BTN1. Next base: position 60,464 of record NZ_MPBM01000018.1, read on the forward strand.
TGCTGGCTGCCGCCTGCATCGCCGGTGTCGACCGGGTATTCACCATCGGTGGCGCCCAGGCCGTTGCAGCGCTGGCCTATGGCACCGAAAGCGTGCCGAAGGTCGACAAAGTGGTCGGCCCCGGCAATATCTACGTCGCGACTGCCAAGCGCCATGTGTTTGGCCAGGTCGGTATCGACATGATCGCCGGTCCTTCGGAAATCCTCGTGGTGTGTGACGGCCAGACCGACCCGGACTGGATCGCCATGGACCTGTTCTCCCAGGCGGAGCACGATGAAGACGCCCAGGCGATCCTGGTCAGCCCCGATGCCGAGTTCCTCGACAAGGTCGCCGCCAGCATCAATAAGCTGCTGCCGACCATGGAGCGTGCCGAGATCATCGAGAAGTCGATCAACGGCCGTGGTGCGCTGATTCGGGTGCGTGACATGGAGCAGGCCATTGAAGTGGCCAATCGCATCGCACCGGAGCACCTGGAGCTGTCCGTAGCGGACCCACAGGCCTGGTTGCCATCGATCCGTCACGCTGGGGCGATCTTCATGGGCCGTCACACCAGTGAAGCCCTGGGCGACTATTGCGCCGGCCCCAATCACGTGTTGCCCACCTCCGGCACTGCGCGTTTCTCGTCGCCGCTGGGGGTGTACGACTTCCAGAAACGCTCGTCGATTATCTTCTGCTCGCCACAAGGCGCTTCCGAGCTGGGCAAGACCGCCTCGGTGCTGGCCCGTGGTGAATCCCTCAGCGCGCACGCACGCAGCGCTGAATACCGCATCGTCAAGGGAGCGTAAGGCATGAGCAAATTCTGGAGCCCTTTCGTCAAGGACCTGGTGCCTTACGTACCCGGTGAGCAACCGAAGCTGACCAAACTGGTCAAGCTCAACACCAACGAAAACCCCTACGGCCCATCCCCCAAGGCGCTGGCGGCAATGCAGGCCGAGTTGAACGACAACTTGCGCCTGTACCCGGACCCCAACAGCGACCTGCTCAAGCAGGCCGTGGCCAGGTATTACGGGATCGATGCCGGCAAGGTGTTCCTCGGCAACGGTTCTGACGAAGTCCTGGCGCACATCTTCCATGGCCTGTTCCAGCACGATCTGCCGCTGCTGTTCCCGGATATCAGCTACAGCTTCTACCCGGTGTACTGCGGCCTGTACGGCATTACGTTCGACGCGGTGTCACTGGACGAACAGTTCCAGATTCGGGCCGCTGACTATGCCAGGCCCAACGGCGGGATCATCTTCCCCAACCCTAACGCGCCCACCGGCTGCGTACTGGCGCTGGACGCGGTGGAGCAGATCCTCAAGGCCAGCCCGGACTCGGTGGTGGTGGTCGATGAAGCCTATATCGACTTCGGCGGCGAAACTGCCATCAGCCTGGTCGACCGTTACCCGAACCTGCTGGTGACCCAGACCCTGTCCAAATCGCGCTCACTGGCCGGTTTGCGTGTGGGCCTGGCTGTGGGCCACCCAGACCTGATCGAGGCGCTGGAGCGGGTCAAGAACAGCTTCAACTCCTACCCGTTGGATCGGTTGGCGATTGTTGGCGCGGCGGCCGCGTTTGACGACCGTGAATACTTTGAGAAAACCTGCCAGTGGGTGATCGACAGCCGCAACCAGGTCGTCGCGCAATTGGAAGCGAAGGGATTCGAGGTATTGCCATCGGCAGCGAACTTCATCTTCGCCCGTCACCCGCGGCATGACGCTGCAGGGCTGGCCGCCAAGTTGCGTGAGCAAGGGGTGATCGTGCGGCACTTCAAGCAGGAGCGGATTGCCCAGTTCCTGCGGATCAGCATCGGGACGCCGGAGCAGAACCAGGCGCTGATCGACGGGCTCGGTGAGCTCTAACAGACGCTGAAAATCAAATGTGGGAGCTGGCTTGCCTGCGATGACGGTGTAACAGTCGACCTATCTGTCGTTTGATACACCGCTATCGCAGGCAAGCCAGCTCCCACACTGATTTGCGTTTAGTCAGTTACAGCAGCGGCTCATCCGGCTTCTTGTTCTTCCAGCCATCATTGCCCGGTAGCAGCAAGTTCAAACCAATTGCCACCACCGCACACAGGGCGATGCCCTTGAGGCCGAAATCATCCGGGCCGGTGCCGGTACCCACCAGCACACCGCCAATCCCGAACACCAACGTTACCGACACAATCACCAGGTTGCGCGCCTCGCCCAGGTCGATCTTGTGGCGAATCAGCGTGTTCATCCCCACCGCGGCAATCGAGCCGAACAGCAGGCACAGAATCCCGCCCATCACCGGCACCGGGATGCTCTGCAGCAGCGCGCCGAACTTGCCGATGAACGCCAGGCTGATGGCAAACACTGCCGCCCAGGTCATGATTTTCGGGTTGTAGTTCTTGGTTAGCATCACGGCGCCGGTCACTTCGGCGTAGGTGGTGTTCGGCGGGCCGCCAAACATGCCGGCAGCCGTGGTGGCGATACCGTCACCCAGCAGCGTGCGATGCAGGCCAGGCTTTTTCAGGTAATCGCGGCCGGTCACGCTGCCTACCGCAATCACACCCCCGATATGCTCGATCGCCGGGGCCAGTGCTACCGGGACGATAAACAGGATCGCCTGCCAGTTGAACTCCGGCGCCGTGAAGTGGGGCAGGGCGAACCAGGGGGCGGCGGCGATTTTCGCCGTGTCGACCACACCAAAGTAGAACGACATGGCAAAACCCACCAGCACGCCGGAAATGATCGGCACCAGGCGGAAAATGCCCTTGCCGAACACCGCCACGATCAAAGTGGTAAGCAGCGCTGGCATCGAGATCAGCATCGCCGTCTGATAGTGGATCAGCTCTGCACCGTCGCCAGACTTGCCCATGGCCATGTTGGCGGCAATCGGCGCCATGGCCAGGCCGATCGAGATAATCACTGGGCCAATCACCACGGGCGGCAGCAGCCGGTCGATAAAACCGGTGCCCTTGACCTTCACGGCCAGTCCCAGGAACGTATAGACGAAACCCGCCGCCATCACGCCGCCCATGGTCGCCGCCAGGCCGAACTGGCCCTTGGCGAGAATGATCGGGGTGATGAACGCGAAGCTCGATGCCAAAAATACCGGCACCTGCCGCCCTGTCACCACCTGGAACAACAACGTGCCCAGGCCTGCGGTAAACAGCGCGACGTTTGGATCAAGACCTGTGATCAGCGGCATCAACACCAACGCGCCAAATGCTACGAAGAGCATTTGTGCGCCAGACAGGATCTGGCGCCAAAGCGGGTCGTTGAATTCATCCTGCATGCTCACGCGTCCTTCTGCTTGGTGCCGAAGATCTTGTCACCGGCATCGCCCAGGCCCGGGATAATGTAGCCGTGTTCATTCAGGCGCTCATCGATGGATGCGGTGTAGATCTGTACGTCCGGATGGGCCTTCTCGACGGCGGCGATGCCTTCTGGCGCGGCCACCAGCACCATGGCGCGGATGTCCCGGCAACCGGCTTTTTTCAGCAAGTCGATGGTGGCGACCATGGAACTGCCGGTGGCGAGCATCGGGTCGATGATCATGGCCAGGCGTTCGTTGATTTCCGGGACGAGTTTCTCCAGGTAGGTGTGGGCCTGCAGTGTTTCTTCATTGCGGGCTACGCCCACGGCGCTGACCTTGGCGCCCGGGATCAGGCTGAGTACACCTTCGAGCATACCGATACCGGCACGCAGGATAGGGACGACGGTAATTTTCTTACCGGCGATTTTCTCCACTTGTACGGGACCAGCCCAACCGGGGATCTCGTAGGTTTCCAGGGGCAAATCCTTGGTGGCTTCGTAAGTGAGCAACGCTCCGACTTCCTGAGCAAGCTCACGGAAGTTCTTCGTGCTAATGTCGGCACGGCGCATAAGGCCGAGTTTGTGTCGGATCAGCGGGTGGCGGATCTCGCGAGTGGGCATAGGAAAGGCTCCGGCGGCGGGCAAAAAAACCGGCCTAGATTAATCTATCCGAGGGTGTTGTCCTATAGACATCAAGTACGTTAGTCCATAAAGGCTTGATTGGAGCGCACGAGAAGCGTACCTTCGCCCGCTTTTCTTGCCACAGCACCCCCTTGGAGAGCGCCATGTCTGCTGATCTCGAGCATATCCGTCAAATCATGCACGAGGCTGACTGCCTGTACACCGAAGCGCAAGTCGAAGCAGCGATCGCCAAGGTTGGCGCGCACATCACCCGCGAAATGGCCGACACCAACCCGGTGGTCTTCTGCGTGATGAACGGTGGCCTGATCTTCGCCGGTAAATTGCTGACTCACCTGCAGTTCCCGCTGGAAGCCTCTTACCTGCACGCCACCCGCTATCGCAATGAGACCAGCGGCGGCGACTTGTTCTGGAAGGCCAAGCCGGAAGTGTCGTTCATCGACCGCGATGTGTTGATCATCGATGACATTCTCGATGAAGGTCACACCCTGGGCGCTATCATCGATTTCTGCAAACATGCCGGCGCACGCAAAGTGCACACCGCCGTGCTGATCGACAAAGACCACGACCGCAAGGCGCGCCCAGAGCTGAAAGCCGACTTTGTCGGGTTGCCGTGCGTCGACCGTTATATCTTCGGGTATGGCATGGACTACAAGGGCTACTGGCGTAATGCCAATGGCATCTACGCCGTTAAAGGAATGTAATCGATGGCCCGCTTTCTTGATCAGACGCTGTTTGCCGAGTTGGCCGAGAAAGCGGCCGCCAATCCCCGTGGTCGTCAAAACGTTAACTTCCATGAGATGCAAGAGCCTTGTCATCGCATGGCCGTCGGTTTGCAGCCCAGCACCTATGTACAGCCTCACCGTCACCTGAGTGCCGATAAGGCGGAGACGTTGCTGGTGCTCAAAGGGCGTCTGGGAATCCTGATTTTCAGCGAGACGGGGGAAGTGTTGAGCAAGCGTGTGTTGGAAGCGGGCGGGGAATGCCAGGGCGTCGACCTGTCGCCCGGCGTGTTCCATGGCCTGGTAGTGCTTGAGCCGGACAGCGTGATGTTTGAGTGCAAGGCTGGCCCTTACCGCGCTGTGGGTGAGGGTGAGCTGGCCGACTGGGCTCCCCGTGAAGGCGAGGCAGGTATGGCTGAATATCATCGCTGGATGCTTGCCCAGTTCGACTGAGCAAGCCCCGTCCCACATTGCTTTCTCACCGCTTTCGAAGCCGGCGTCGCGCAGGTAGACTTCAAGCCCCGTGTAAATGTCTGCAGGCTGGAGTCGGTAATGCGTAAAGATAAGAAACAGGTGATTGGCGACGAAATCGGTGACGACCAGATCAAGTTGTTCCTGGACTTCGAGCCGGTTGATGCGACGTCGCCGTCCCTGCACAAACTGATCAAGGCCTATCGCGGCCTGCGTATCGACGACTTCGAGCGTTTCCTGGGCTTTTTCAAAGAAGCAGGCCTGGACCTGGACGGCAAGGACGAGCATGGCCAGACCTTCGTCGACCTGATCAAAGACCAGCGCAACGCCGCCGAATACATCGAGCTGATCGACAACGCCCGCGGCTGATTATCCGAGCCACAAAAAAACGCCCCGGCCTCATGAGAGGCCGGGGCGTTTCGCGCTCGTTCCCACGCTCTGCGTGGGAATGCATTCTGTGACGCTCTGCGTCACGACCTCACGCGTAGCTTTCAGCCTCGTTGCTTTGCTCCACCAGCTCCAGGCTGATGTTGTTCTGCGTGTTGAGCTTGCGATACAGCTCGGCGTCCGTCTCCAGCACTTTCTCGCGTGCCGGGAAGATCTCATGCAGCTTGGTAGCCCACTCACCGGCGGCTTTCTCCGGGAAGCAGCGCTCGATCAGCTCCAGCATGATCGAGACCGTGACCGAAGCACCAGGAGACGCGCCCAGCAGTGCCGCAAGCGAACCGTCCTTGGCCGCGACCAGTTCGGTGCCGAACTGCAGCACGCCGCCTTTCTTCGGGTCTTTCTTGATGATCTGCACGCGCTGGCCGGCCACTTCCAGGCGCCAGTCTTCGGCTTTCGCCTCGGGGTAGAAGCGACGCAGGGATTCCAGGCGCTGTTCCATGGACTGGCGCACTTCGCTGACCAGGTACTTGGTCAGGTCCATGTTGTCGCGGGCCACGGCCAGCATTGGGCCGATGTTGCCGGCGCGAATCGACATCGGCAGGTCAAGGAACGAGCCGTGCTTGAGGAACTTGGTGGTGAAACCGGCGTATGGCCCGAACAGCAGGGATTTCTTGCCATCCACCACGCGGGTGTCCAGGTGCGGCACGGACATCGGCGGCGAGCCCACGGCAGCCTGGCTGTAGACCTTGGCCTGGTGCTGCTTGACCACTTCCGGGTTGTCGCAACGCAGCCACTGGCCGCTCACCGGGAAGCCGCCGAAGCCTTTGCTCTCTTCGATGCCCGAAGCCTGCAGTAACGGCAGCGCCGCACCGCCAGCGCCGAGGAACACGAACTTGGCATCGACGTCGCGGCTGTTACCGCTGTTGACGTCCTTGATGCTCACGGTCCAGCCTGCGCCGTTGCGCTTGAGGCCGGTTACGCGCTTGCAGTACTTGACCTGGGCGTCTGGCGAACTGGTCAGGTGGCTGAGCAGCTGATTGGTCAGGGCTCCAAAGTTGACGTCGGTGCCGTTCATCACGCGGGTGGCGGCGATTTTTTCGTCGAGCGGGCGGCCCGGCATCATCAACGGCATCCACTCGGCCATTTCGCTGCGGTCTTCGGTGTAGTGCATGTCCGAAAACGCGTGGTGCTGGCTGAGGGTCTCAAAGCGCTTCTTGAGGAAGGACACGCCTTTGTCGCCCTGCACGAAGCTCAGGTGCGGCACTGGGCTGATGAACGACTTGGACGAGCCAAAGGTGCCTTTCTTGGTCAGGTAAGCCCAGAACTGCTTCGACACCTCGAACTGGGTGTTGATGTGCACGGCTTTCTTGATGTCGATGGAACCATCGGCGGCCTGTGGCGTGTAGTTCAGCTCACACAGCCCGGCATGGCCGGTGCCGGCGTTGTTCCACGGGTTGGAACTCTCCGCGGCACCCGAGTCCATCAGCTCAACGACTTCCAGCGTGAGGCTGGGGTCGAGCTCTTTGAGCAGTACGGCCAGGGTGGCACTCATGATGCCGGCCCCTACCAGTACTACGTCGACTGCTTCGTTATGCGCCATTTAACGCGTCTCCAAAATCTGCAGCACCAAATTGACGGCATGGCTGCCAGGAGTGACGGGGCGATTCACGTGTTGCCCCAGGTTACCCATGGCCAGGATCGCCATGTCCGTTTCGCAATTCTTTGCAACTTCAGCACACGCTTCCTGCCGGGCTAATCTGCCTATGAACGCATTCATGGGCGCCTGTGGCAATTCGACTTATGGTCAAAGCGTGCGATTCGTGCAACCAATCCGTAGCGGACAGGCTCAAGCTCCGGTTTTTGAGGCGTGCTCGATCCTGTGTAATTGGGCTGACCCAGACGCTGATGGTGCTTGTACAAACGCCAAACTATTCATTTGCTCGCCACACTCTTGTGAAGTTGTGAAAACCCGTTTTTTCACGCTCTTTTGAAGACGTGAACCTCAAAAAAGGGCTGCCCCAGCCTGGCACCTGGCCCGTAAACCTCTGCCGACACGCGGCAAAACGGGCAAACAACTCAAGTGGCCGAGCGCAATGGCAGCTCTGGCAGATTCGATGAAAGACGGGGTGGTTTGCAAAGGAAACAGCAAGCACGCCAGCTTCACTCGATCTGTGTGGGCGGCTCTCTGTGGGCGATTTTGGGGGCTAATGCCTGGGCATTAACGATGCTGCGGGGCCCGATCAGGAGACGTCCTTATAATCGGGGGGAGATTGTAGCGAAGAATGCCAAGGAAATGGGCGTGTTTTATGACTTTTATTCGGGTCCCGGTCAGGAGGCCAACGCTTGCCGATGTTGTGCGCGAAAAACCTGCGGGCTGACCCGGGCGCTGGCCGGCAGTGGGCGGTGCATCCAGCCCAGGTGAGTCTCGGTCACTTCCACCCAGCCTTCACCGACGGGCGGCAGGCTGCACTGCTTGAATGCCTGGCAATGGCCTTTGGCATCGAGCAAGGCAAAGTGACGATGGCGCGTGTGTGACATGAACAGGGTCTTGAGAAGGCGCATGGCTGTGTACCTGGTGTGTTACATGCTTGAAGGTTGCCAGTGTGGCATGACACTGGGGTGACGAATTTATGCGAATTTGTAATTTGCACCGGGGCTTCAGCCGTCGTTCAGGATCGCTGGTGAGTGGCGCGCATGCACCGTTATACTGGCGACCTGTCTGCACCTAGTCCTGGAGAAATGCGATGTTGCAACGCCTGTTGTTCGGTTTGATCACTGTGACCAGTTTGACCCTTGTCGGCTGCGCCAACAGCCCGCAACAACTCAGCCCGCAACCTAAAGTCACTGCGCCGTTGGCTGCGGTAGGCCATGGCCAGCCGGTGTCGGTGCGCGTGGTCGACGGTCGTCCGTCGCCGACCCTGGGCTCGCGTGGCGGCCTGTACCCGGAGACCGCACTGATTTCGGTGACCGGCCAGGATGTGCTGCCCAAGTTGCAGGCCCAGGCTGAAGCTGCTGTGCGTTTGTTGGGCTTTACGCCGACCAACTCGCCAGGCGTACCACAACTGACCGTGACCCTGGCCGAGCTTAAATACCAGTCGCCCAAAGACGGCCTGTATGTGACCGAGGCTTCCATCGGCGCCACCTTCAAGTCTGACGTCAGTGCCGGCACCCGCCGTTACAGTGGCCGCTACGCCGCCTCGCTCAACCAGCGTTTCGGCATGTCGCCCAACCAGGAAACCAACACCAAGCTGGTCAGCGACGTGCTCAGCGATGCCCTGACCCGCCTGTTCAAGGACCCAAGCATCGGCCAACTGCTCAGCGCGCAATAAGCCGCTCACAAAAAAACCGGGCTCATCGCTGTGCCCGGTTTTTTTATGTCTGTGGTTTTGTCATGCCGCCGTATCGACATAAAAGTCCAGCATGCTCACGCCGGTGAGCACATCCAGCTCCGGCAGATCGGCATGCTGGTGCCCGCCGAGGGCGCAATACACCAGCCAATGGCGGTCCTGAACGTTGAACGCGAGGCTGCCGATCAGCGCCTCCTGTTCATCGCTCTGGGCGATCAGATACAGCCGATCCTGGTTTTGCGCATGCAACATGACAAGCTCCTCAAGCGTCGAAGGGCAACAGAGTGGCTTGTTAAGGTGACGTTCAGGTGACGGCGTAAATTACTGGATACATTAGCCGTCCATGGGGAAGGAGCATTAAAGGCGCAGGAGGCGACTGTCGTTCAGGTGTGTATCTGGACTGATACCCGAACACTGGTTCACCGAGGTTTGCGATGGCGCTGCCCGCACTGCTCATTAATATTGTTGCCCTGTTGGTTGCCTGCTCGGGCGCCTGGGTGCTGTTCATCACCCGCCTGCATGCACAGCGTGCGATGGCCGACCTGGCCCTGCGCAGCGAAGAGCGCGCTATCGACCAGCCGATGCTGTTTCTGGATACACGCACCGAGCGGGCGCATCGCCTGGCATACCGCGTCGGGTTCGCCTGCCTTGGCTTGGCCCTGGCCATCTCCTGGCTCAGCACCCACTTTTAATTCCACTGCAAAACCAAATGTGGGAGCGGGCTTGCCCGCGAAGGCGGTGTATCAGCCGCTGAATCTTTAACTGACCCACCGCTATCGCAGGCAAGCCAGCTCCCACACTGGCCATGTACTGCCCACAGAATCAGCGCTTGCCCCATATCCCCTGTGGGCTCACATATTTGGGTTGGTGTTTATAGAGGGATCCCAGCCTTGACTCGGTATTGGTTGCGTACCGGCGTCGCATACTGCACCACCAGATAAGGCCGGTGCTCCGCCGGGCATTCGTTCAAGCGCCGTTCCCATTCCGCCTTGGCCTTGGCCAGCTCATCGGCAGGGAATACGTCCGCCGCCTTGGGCACCTGCAATTGCGGGTCGGCGTCACTCCACTGCGCATATGCCAGGTAGTGCACCGGGAACAACCGATAGCCGCCCAGGATCTGCCGGTCCATTTCCACGGCCAGCAGCTTGGTGTCTTCGAAACGCTCGGTGATCGGCGGCGCAAAGTTCACGTGTACCCGGCCTTTATAGCCGGTAATGCCCAGGGCAATGCTCACATCATCCTCGCCCGGTGCCTTGCTGTAGGTACCGGTGGTGGCGCGGATATACAACTCGCGGGCTTTGGCGGCATCGCAAGGGTCGTACTCGTAGCTGATGGACACCGGCGTCAGGTTCAACGACTGGATGACCTCGGCAAATGGCTCGTCCTTGCGGCTGACGTGGAACATCTTGAGGATCGCCGATTCGGTACGGTCATCGCCATCCTTGGCCCGGCCTTCAGCCTGGGCAATCCAGATCGACTGGCAGTCGTTGCGGATCGAATGGTTGATGTAGGCCGACAGCAGGTTGTAAGCCGCCATCTTCTCCTTTCGCCCGGTGATCGAACGGTGCACGATGAAGCTCTTGTTCAAGCGCATCAGGTCGCTGACAAACGGCTTTTGCAGCAGGTTGTCGCCGATGGCGATGCGCGGCGTCGGCAGGCCGGCGTGGTACACGGCGTAGTTGACGAAGGCCGGATCCATCACGATGTCGCGGTGGTTGGCCAGGAACAGGTAGGCGGTGCCGGATTTCAGTTGCTCGACGCCGGTATAGGTCACGCCGTCGGTCGCCCGGTCAATGGTGTGGTCAACGTAGTACTCGACCTTGTCCTGCAGCGTGGCCACGGTGGTGACGCCAGCGAACTCACGCCGCAGTTTGCGCGCGATCATTGGCTTGAGCAGCCAGCCCAGGGCGCCTGCAAAGCGCGGGAAGCGGAAGTGGGTCAGGATGTCCAGAAAGGCCTTGTCACTGAACAGGCGCGCCAGCACTGCCGGGACTTCGCTGTCGTTGTAAGGTCGGATGGTATCGAATTCGCCCATCATGCTCTCTTGTTAGAAACGGCTAGGGTAAGTAAAAGGAAATGTCAGGGTGCGGTCCGAATAAGGGGCCGGCCAAGAATAGCCCTGTAAATAGACCGGCGATTATACGCACAAGTCACCTGGGAGACTGCGATGCTCGAAACTGCGCTGTACGATTGTCCTTATTGTGGCGAAGAGGTCGAGACAACGGTGGATTTGTCCGGTGGTGACCAGACCTATATAGAAGACTGCCAAGTGTGTTGCCGGCCGATCACATTCGACCTGCAAGTTCATGGTGAAGAGTGGATGCTTGAAACTCGCAGCGAAAATGAATAATGCGCAGCGGGAACGAATAAAAAGGTACGCCCATGCAGCGAGTCTACGAACCGGAAAACCTGATGGAGGGCGAGTTGCTGCAGCAGATGCTTGCCAGTGAAGGTATCGAGGCGCATCTGGTGGGGCGCCACCTGCTCGGCGGCACGGGCGAGTTGCCGATCTTCGGCTTGCTGGGGCTGGAGGTCGATAACGATCAGGCGGCTGTTGCCCGCGAGCTGATCACTGCCTATATCGGCGCGCAACCGTTGCCCGGCGACGAACCCGACAGCTTCCCCGACGTATTGGTCTGTTAGGCTGTCGGTCGGTTTACCCCAAGAGTCGTGTTGCCCCATGTGTGGACGTTATGCCCTGTTTCGCTGGAACCCTGCCTTTGCTGCCTTGCCCGGCTTCCCCGCGGATCAGCAGGCCCAGTGGAACATTTCCCCCAATGATTCGGTACTGATCCAGCGCCTGAGCGAAGGCCAGCTCACCCTGGCGCGTGCCCGTTGGGGCCTTACGCCGCCTTGGCTGACAGACCTGTCGCGTACCCCAGCCCATGCCCGCGCCGAAACCCTGGCCGAACAACCGATGTTCCGTGAAGCGTTCCGCCAGCGCCGCTGCCTGCTGCCGGCCAACGGTTTCTACGAATGGCGCGGCACCCAGCGCAAGCGCCCGTATTGGCTCACGCCGGGGGAGGGCTCCACGTTGTTCTTTGCCGCAGTGTGGGAAGCGTATCCGGTGCAGGAGCAGGTATGGCTGAGTACGGCGGTGGTTACCCAAGCGGCGCAAAGTCAGCGCCGGCCATTGATCCTGGACGCGGCAGCGCAGGCCGCCTGGCTCGACCCCGAGACACCGCTGCATGTATTGCAGAGCCTGCTGGCGGCTGAGCCTGCCGTGCTGCGCGAGCGGGTGCTGGCCAATATGGTCAACGATCCGAAGCTCAATGGGCCCGAGTGCCTGACCCCGGCGTGAGCTTTGCCAGTCCGGTCGCGTTCGGATGTATCTGAAATTCAGCGGTTAAACGTCTGGTGTATCTGGCGCAGATACCAATGACCGCCTACGATACGCGCCATGTTTTCAGGGAGCGTGTTCATGAAGAAGTCATTGGTGGTAAGCGGTTTGGTTGCAGCGATGCTGCTGGCGGGTTGTCAGTCGGTCAATACCACCAGCGGCGGCGCCGTTGGGGTGGAGCGCAAGCAGTACATGTTCAGCATGCTGTCGAGCCAGGAAGTCGACCAGATGTATGCCCAGTCTTATCAGCAGACCCTGGGTGAAGCCAGCAGCAAAGGGGTGTTGGACAAGACCAGCGCCAACGCCAAGCGCGTGCAGGCCATTGCCAAGCGCCTGATCGCCCAGGCTCCGACTTTCCGCGCGGATGCGGCCCAGTGGAACTGGGATGTGAACCTGATCAAAAGCGATGAGATGAACGCCAACTGCGGGCCTGGCGGCAAGATCCTGGTGTACAGCGGCTTGATCGACAACCTCAAGCTCACCGATGACGAACTGGCCGCCGTGATGGGCCATGAAATCGCCCACGCCTTGCGTGAGCACGGCCGAGAAGCCATGTCCAAGGCTTACGGTATCCAGATGGCCAAGCAGGGCGCCGGGGCAATATTCGGTCTCGGCCAGGACAGCCTGGCACTGGCCGATACCGTGGCCAACTACGGCATGACCTTGCCCAACAGCCGCAGCAATGAAAACGAAGCCGACCTGATCGGCCTGGAACTGGCCGCCCGCGCTGGTTACAACCCGAACGCGGCCATCACCTTGTGGAACAAGATGGCCAAGGCTTCGGAAGGCGCACCGCCGGAATTCATGAGCACGCACCCGGCTTCCGACAGCCGCATCGCGTCCTTGCAGGCGGCGATTCCGAAGGTAATGCCGCTCTACCAGCAGGCCAAAAAATCCTGATCCTGTAGGAGCGAGCTTGCTCGCGAAAAACTCACCGGCGCCGCGTTTATTCAGGCAGCACGCGTTATCGTTGACGTTTTTCGCGAGCAAGCTCGCTCCTACAGGCAGTGTTCGGTTTACAGCCAGCCGCTGCTTTGCATCGCTTTGTACACCGCAATAATCGCCAGGATGAAGAACGCTGTTGCCGCCAAGCGACGAATCAAGGTCAGCGGCAGCTTCTCCGCGGCAAAATTCCCCGCCAGCACCACCGGAACGTTGGCAATCAACATGCCCAGGGTGGTACCGATAATCACCAGCCAAAGTTCCGGGTATTGCGCCGCCAGCATCACCGTGGCGATCTGGGTCTTGTCACCGATTTCGGCGAGGAAGAATGCAATCAAGGTGGTCAGGAAGGGCCCGAACTTACGGGTGGTACTGGCTTCGTCATCATCGAGTTTGTCCGGCACCAGAGTCCACAGCGCCGTGGCGCAGAAGCTCGCGGCGAGGATCCAGTGCAGCACCGCATCCGAGAAGAAACTCCCGAACCAGGCGCCCACGGCACCGGCCGCCGCATGGTTGGCCAGGGTCGCGGCGACGATACCGGCGATGATCGGCCAGGGCTTGCGAAAGCGCGCAGCAAGGATGAGTGCGAGCAGTTGCGTCTTGTCGCCGATTTCGGCCAAGGCAACGATTGCGGTAGGAACGAGTAGTGAATCCAGCATCAGGTAGTTTCCAGGGGCGGGTCGACACGGCTATGACACGTACAGCCTTCCCGCCCCGGGTAAGGTGTGCGTGTCATAGGTCTTGTCAAACCCCGGTCCGTCTGTGCGGACTCCTGGGTCGCATACGCCATGGTCTGCTGACCAAGTATGTTGACGTATGCCGGACGAGCATGGCGCTCGTGGGAGACTACTCCCCTAGGACGCTGCGGATTCTGCCTAGGCAAAACCCATTCGGCAAGCGTTCTTTTTCAAACCTCCGTCAGGGACGCTTGGCGCGGTAAATGCGAAAACCATTGCCTTCGGCCTTGATTGCGCAGATGCCCAAATGCTCTTCGATCAGTGGCTGGTACTTCAGGAAACTATTGGCGACCAAGCGAAGTTCGCCACCTTTTGCCAGGTGTTTCGCCGCTTTTCGCAGCAGATTCTCCGTGGCGAAATAATCGGTGTGCACGCCGACATGGAACGGCGGATTGCTCAAAATCGCGTTCAAACCCATGGGCGCGGCGTCGATGCCGTCACCGGTCAACACATCAGCTTCCAGGCCGTTCGCTGCCAGCGTCAGGCGACTGCTGGCGGCGGCGAAGGCATCCACATCCAGCATCGTCACGGTGTTATGCGGGTAGCGGCGTTTGACCGCAGCCCCCAACACCCCGGCGCCGCAACCGAAATCGAGCAGGTTGCCGCTGGGCAGCTTGTCCAAGTGCTCCAGCAACAACTCGGTGCCGCGGTCCAGGCGACCATGGCTGAACACCCCTGGCAAGCTCACCACCTTCAGCGGGCCTTCGGCCAGCGGTACGTCGAAGACCTGTGCCAGGCTCTCAAGCTCCACGGCGTGCGGCGCGTTGGCGACGGTGACCTGCCACAGCTGGCAATGCCGTGCACTATCGAGCTTGCGCGGTTTGCCGAACGGAACCATCTGTTTGGCGGCGCTTTCGATACCCCCCTTTTTCTCGCCCACCAGAAACAGCTCAGCGCCAGGCAGGCGCGCGGCCACGGCGTTGAGCAGGTAGTCGGTGAGGTCTTTGGACTTGGGCAGGAAAATCACCGCCGCATCAAAGGCGCGCTCTGGCACCGTCACGCCAAACTGGCTGCGCTCTGCGAAGCGCGCATCGAGCGCCGCTTGGTCACCGGCATGCCAGCACCAGCCGTGGGCATTGGGCAGGCGCCCAAGCAAATCGTCGGCAGGCAAACCTACGAGCAGCAGGTTGCCTTGAAAAAGTTCGGCCTGGCGAAGCAGTACTTCACTGCGCGGATCCATAGTCTGCTCCTTGAAAAGGGGCGCAGTTTATCAACTGACGACGCGCAGCGGGGTGCCGTTGAAAAAGCCCTGGGCGTTTTCCGTGAGCTGGCCGACGATGCGCTGCCGCGCTTCGCGACTGCCCCAGGCGTTGTGGGGCGTGACGATCAAGCGTGGAATGTTTCCCGCCAGCAGCGGATTACCAGTGACTGGCGGCTCGACACTCAACACGTCAGTCGCGGCGCCGCCAAGATGACCACTGCGCAGCGCGTCGGCCAGGGCCTGTTCATTGATCAAGCCACCGCGTGCGGTGTTGACGATAAACGCGCCGGGCTTGAGCAGCGCCAGTTCACGGGCGCCGATAAAGTCGCGGGTGTGTTCATTGAGTGGGCAATGCAGGGTCAGCGCATCGACCTGGGTCAGCAATTCGTCCAGCGGCACACGGTCGGCGCGGGCAGGGCGCCCAGGTATCGCGCCGAGCACCACGCGCATGCCGAACGCTTCAGCCAGGCGTGCCACGGCACTGCCCAATTCACCGTGGCCGAGCAGGCCGAGGGTTTTGCCTTCCAGTTCGACGATCGGATGGTCCAGCAGGCAAAACTGTTTGGCCTGCTGCCATTTGCCAGCGGCCACATCCTGTTGATAGTCCTTCAAGCGCGTGGCGAGGTTGAGCAGCAGCATGATCGTATGTTGTGCCACCGACGGCGTGCCATAGCCCTGGCAGTTGCTCACGGTGATGCCGTGGGCGCGGGCCGCTTCAAGGTCGATATTGTTGGTGCCAGTGGCCGACACCAGGATCAGTTTGAGCTCGGGGCAGGCGGCCAGGGTTTGCGCCGTGAGCGGGATTTTATTGCTGATGGCGACTTGGGCGCCCTGCAAGCGCTCCAGCACATTTTCTGGCGTGGTCTGTTCAAACAACTGAAGCTGGCTGAAGCAGTCATGCAAACCGCTGAGGTCGAGGTCGCCCAAGTCCAGGGAAGGGTGGTCGAGGAAGACGGCGCGGCGATTGTTCATGATCAACTGTACCTTTTGCGACGAGGTTCGAAGGCGTAATCTGCCGAGCCTATCAGATGAAATAATCAGTTACTTAATGGAGTGAGCATGTACGTCGCCGAGTTTTTGACCGTAGCCTTGATTCACTTGTTGGCAGTGGCGAGCCCCGGCCCGGATTTCGCCGTGGTGGTGCGTGAAAGCGTGACCCACGGCCGCCGTGCCGGAACCTGGACGGCCTTGGGTGTCGGTTCGGCGATTTTCCTGCATGTGGGTTACTCGTTGCTGGGTATCGGCTTGATCGTGTCCCAGTCTATTGTGCTGTTCAATGCGTTGAAGTGGGCCGCAGCCGCGTACCTGCTGTACATCGGCTTCAAGGCCCTGCGCGCTCAGCCGGCCAAGCCTGCGGCCGAGGGCGATCTGCACCGTGAAGCGGGCGAGCGCACTCCACGCGGCGCGTTTACCGCAGGCTTTGTGACCAATGGCTTGAACCCCAAGGCCACGCTGTTCTTCCTGTCGCTGTTCACCGTGGTGATCAACCCCCACACACCGCTGGCGGTACAGGCTGGTTACGGTGTGTACCTGGCGGTGGCCACGGCCCTGTGGTTTTGCCTGGTGGCCATGTTGTTCAGCCAGCAGCGCGTGCGCGCCGGGTTTGCAAAGATGGGTCATTGGTTTGATCGGACCATGGGCGCGGTGTTGATTGCCATCGGGGTGAAGCTGGCCTTTACCAGCATGAAATAATCACTTTTCTCAAGTCAGCACAGTCCAAATGTGGGAGCGGGCTTGCTCGCGAATGCGGTGGTTCAGTCAAAGATATACTGGCTGACACTCCGCATTCGCGAGCAAGCCCGCTCCCACATTGGGTCTCATTAGGTCCTCGGTAATGGCGTAACGCTAGCATTTGCTGGTCCCTGCAAATCATTCCTTTGGCTGATTTGGCTGAAACATAAGCGCTCTACAGTGCAGGTCTTCAAGCCAAGACCGTGCAGTCATTAAAGGGATTCTTATGTTGCAGACCCGTGTTATCCCGCCCGCCGAAGGTGCGTACCAGTACCCGCTGTTGATCAAGCGCCTGTTGATGTCCGGGACTCGCTACGAGAAGACCCGGGAAATTATCTACCGCGACAAGCTGCGCTACAGCTACCCGACGCTGATCGAGCGCGTTGCGCGCCTGGCCAATGTGCTGACCGAAGCCGGGGTCAAGGCTGGTGATACTGTGGCGGTGATGGACTGGGACAGCCACCGTTACCTGGAGTGCATGTTCGCCATCCCGATGATCGGCGCGGTGATTCACACCATCAACGTGCGCCTGTCGCCAGAACAGATTCTGTACACCATGAACCACGCCGAAGACCGCTTTGTGCTGGTCAACAGTGAGTTCGTGGGGCTCTACCAGGCCATTGCCGGGCAGCTCACCACCGTCGACAAGACCTTGTTGATTACCGATGGTGACACCCTCACCGCCGAGCTACCCAACCTGGTGGGTGAGTATGAAACCCTGCTGGCCGCGGCCAGCCCCATCTATGACTTCGAGGATTTCGACGAAAACTCGGTCGCCACCACCTTCTACACCACCGGCACCACCGGTAACCCCAAGGGCGTGTACTTCACCCACCGGCAACTGGTGCTGCACACCATTGGCGTGGCGACCATCATGGGCAGCGTCGACAGTGTGCGCCTGCTGGGCACCAACGATGTGTATATGCCGATCACGCCGATGTTCCACGTACACGCCTGGGGCTTGCCGTATGTGGCGACCATGCTCGGGCTCAAACAGGTGTACCCCGGCCGCTACGACCCCGAATACCTGGTGGAACTGTGGCGCAAGGAGAAGGTGACGTTCTCCCACTGTGTGCCGACCATTCTGCAAATGGTGCTCAACGCCAAGGCTGCGCAGAACGTGGATTTCGGCGGCTGGAAAATCGTCATCGGCGGCAGCGCCCTCAACCGTTCGCTGTATGAAGCTGCCAAGGCTCGTGGCATTCAGCTGACCGCTGCGTATGGCATGTCCGAGACCGGGCCGCTGGTGTCCTGCGCTCACCTCAATGATGAGCTGATGGCCGGCAGCGAAGATGAGCGCACCACCTACCGCATCAAGGCCGGTGTGCCGGGCCCGTTGGTCGAGGCGGCAATCATGGACACCGACGGTCGTTTCCTACCCGCCGATGGCGAAACCCAGGGCGAACTGGTGCTGCGCGCGCCGTGGCTGACCGAGGGTTACTACAACGAGCCGCACAAGGGCGCCGAGCTATGGGCCGGTGGCTGGCTGCACACCGGTGATGTGGCCACGCTGGATGCCTTCGGTGTGATTGATATCCGCGACCGCATCAAGGATGTGATCAAGACCGGCGGCGAATGGATCTCTTCCCTGGCACTCGAAGATCTGGTCAGCCGCCACCCGGCGGTACGGGAAGTGGCGGTGGTGGGCATTGCCGATCCGCAATGGGGCGAGCGGCCCTTCGCCTTGTTGGTGGTGCGTGAAGGGCATGTGATCGATGCGCGAGAGCTCAAGGAACACCTCAAGCCTTTTGTCGAGCTGGGCCATTTGAGCAAGTGGGCGATCCCGAGCCAGATCGCCGTTGTTACTGAAATTCCCAAGACCAGTGTCGGCAAACTCGACAAGAAACGTATCCGTGTCGACATCATCGAATGGCAGGCCAACAACAGCACGTTCCTGTCCACGCTCTAAACCCTCTCGCCGCGCCCGTTCGGGCGCGGCAATGCTCTATATCAAGCCTTTACTTGTGATTTGCCGAATTTCAGCCATCCTTCCCGCGTCGACCTTCGTCGGCGTGGCGAAAGGGTTGTGGCAGACAGGTTGGTGATGCAAATCACACTTTAGAGGGATCAAGCACTACCCCCCTCTGGCTATAGTCCCTTTCAGAGTTTTTCGCGGATGTTGCGCTTCGAGCCATGGAGGCTCGGTGGCGATGCGGCATTGGAATCGTTGTATCCCGGCCGTTACATCTGAAGAAAGGGCTCACTGCCATAACAATAAAATATGCACATGGAGTAGCGTCGATGACCTCAGTAAACCAGTTCTGGCGCCGGGCAAGACTGCCCCTGGCCGTCAGCCTCGCTTCTACGCTCGCCGGGCCGGCATTCGGCGTCAGTTTCAACATTGGTGAAATCGAAGGGAGCTTTGACTCGTCGCTTTCCGTGGGGGCGAGCTGGTCCACGGCCAAACCCAATCGTGACCTGATCGGTGCCAACAACGGCGGCAAGGGCCTGTCCCAGACCTCCGATGACGGCCACTTGAACTTCAAGCGCGGCGAGACGTTCTCGAAGATCTTCAAGGGCATCCACGACCTGGAACTGAAGTACGGCGACACCGGTGTGTTTGTGCGGGGCAAGTACTGGTACGACTTTGAACTCAAGGACGAAAGCCGTCCGTTCAAGGACATCAGCGACAACAACCGCAAGGAAGGCGCCAAGTCTTCGGGCGGGCAGATTCTCGACGCATTCGTCTACCACAACTACTCGATTGCCGATGCGCCGGGTTCCGTGCGTTTTGGTAAGCAGGTGGTGAGCTGGGGCGAAAGTACCTTCATCGGCGGCGGCATCAACTCCATTAACCCGATCGACGTGTCGGCGTTTCGCCGTCCGGGGGCCGAGATCAAGGAAGGCTTGATCCCGGTGAACATGTTCTACGTGTCCCAGTCGCTCACCGACAATCTGTCGGCCGAGGCGTTTTACCAGCTGGAGTGGGACCAGACCGTGACCGATAACTGCGGCACGTTCTTCTCGCAGCCGGACGTGATCTCCGATGGTTGCAGCAATAACCTGCGGGTACTGAACAAGCGTTCGACCATTCCTGCCGCCGCCCTGCCGACCCTGGGTGCCCTGGGGGTGGACGTGAACAGCGAAGGCGTGCTGGTGCGCCGTGGGCCGGACCGTGATGCCCGCGACAGCGGCCAGTTTGGCGTGGCCATGCGCTACAACTTCGAACCGCTGGATACCGAATTCGGCGCCTACTTCATGAACTACCACAGCCGTGCGCCGATCTTCAGCGCGCAGGGCGCGCCATCGGCGGCCTACACGCGTCCGCTGGGGCCACTGGGGGCCTTGCGACCGTTGATCGTGGCGGGTAGCTCGAACTACTTCGTCGAGTACCCGGAAGATATTCGCCTCTACGGCCTGAGTTTCTCCACCACCTTGCCTACCGGCACCGCCTGGAGCGGTGAGTTGAGCTACCGTCCGAATGCGCCGGTGCAGTTGAGCACCACTGACATTCTGTTCGCCGGTGTCACGCCGATCCCCGGCTTTGGCAATGCGTCCGTGCTCAAGGGCACGCCGGGCCAGGACCTGCACGGCTACAACCGCAAGGAGGTCACCCAGTTCCAGACCACCTTCACGCACTTCTTCGATCAGGTGATGGGCGCCAGCCGCCTCACCACCGTCGGTGAAATCGGCGTGACCCACGTGGGTGGCCTGGAAAGCAAATCCCAGGCTCGTTACGGCCGCGACCCGGTGTTCGGCCCAGGCACGCTGCCAGGTGGGTTCTGCAACGCCCTCAACAACTCCACCGCCAACGGCGCCGGCTTGCCCAACGCTGCTGGCCTGAACACCAACTGCAACAACGACGGCTACACCACCGCAACGTCCTGGGGCTACCGCGCCCGTGCCATCTGGGAATACCCGGACGTGTTCGCGGGCGTGAACCTCAAACCCAACGTGGCCTGGTCCCATGACGTCAAAGGTTACTCGCCAGGCCCTGGCGGCAACTTTGAAGAAGGTCGCAAGGCGGTCAGCCTGGGCCTGGATGCCGAATACCAGAACACCTATACCGCGAGCCTGGCGTACACCAACTTCTTTGGTGGCAAGTTCAGCACTGTGGATGACCGCGACTTTGTCGCCTTGAGCTTCGGCGCCAACTTCTAAGCACACTCTTTTCAAGTGGCATGTATTCAGGAAGACCAGAGCATGAAAATAACAAAAAGTCTGTTGCACGTGGGTGTGCTTGGGCTGTCGATCCTGGCGAGTAACGTCATGGCGGCAGTCTCGGCAGATGAAGCCGCCAAGCTCGGCACGACCCTGACCCCGATGGGCGCCGAGATGGCCGGTAACGCGGCCGGCACCATTCCAAAATGGTCGCCATTGCCGACCAATGCCGGTGCGGTCGACGCCCGTGGTTTCCTCGCCAACCCGTATGCCAGCGAGCAACCGCAGTTCACCATCACCGCGCAGAACGTCGAGCAGTACAAAGACAAGCTGGCCCCCGGGCAATACGCGATGTTCAAGCGTTACCCGGACAGCTTCAAGATGCCGGTGTACCCGACCCATCGCGGCGCCACCGTGCCGGCCGAGGTGTTTGCCTCGATCAAGAAAAACGCCACCACCACCAACCTGGTGTCCGGCGGCAACGGTCTGGAAAACTTTGAAACCGCCGTCCCGTTCCCGATTCCCAAGAGCGGCGTTGAAGTGATCTGGAACCACATCACCCGTTACCGCGGCGGCAGCGTGACCCGCCTGGTTACCCAGGCCACCCCGCAAACCAACGGTTCCTACAGCCTGGTGTACTTCCGCGACCAGTTCGTGTTCCGCGACAAGATGAAGGACTTCGATCCGAAAAACCCAGGCAACGTGCTGTTCTACTTCAAGCAGCAAGTGACTGCGCCAGCGCGCCTGGCCGGTGGTGTGCTGCTGGTGCACGAAACCCTGGACCAGGTCAAAGAACCGCGTTCGGCCTGGGTCTACAACGCCGGGCAGCGCCGTGTGCGTCGGGCGCCGCAAGTGTCCTATGACGGGCCGGGTACTGCCGCCGATGGCCTGCGCACCTCCGACAACCTCGACATGTACAACGGTGCGCCGGACCGCTACGACTGGAAGCTGGAAGGCAAGAAAGAAATCTACATTGCCTCCAACAGCTACAAGATCGACGATCCCAAGCTCAAGTACGCCGATATCATCAAGGCTGGCCACATCAACCAGGACCTGGCTCGCTACGAGCTGCGCCGTGTCTGGCACGTGGTCGCCACCTTGAAGGAAGGCCAGCGCCACATCTACGCCAAGCGTGACTTCTACATCGACGAAGACACCTGGCAGGCAGCGGTGATCGACCACTACGACGGTCGTGGCCAACTGTGGCGCGTCGCCGAGGCCCATGGTGAGAACTACTACGACAAGCAAGTGCCGTGGTACGCCCTGGAAACCCTCTACGACCTGCAGTCCGGCCGCTACCTGGCCCTGGGCATGAAGAACGAAGAGAAGCAGGCCTATGACTTCGGCTTCACCGCCAGCACCAGCGACTTCACCCCAGCGGCCCTGCGCCAGGACGGTGTTCGCTAACCTCTGCTGATGCGCCCTGTGGGAGGGGGCTTGCTCCCGATAGCGGTCTGACAGTCGCTGAATGCGTGACTGATCCGCCGCTATCGGGAGCAAGCCCCCTCCCACTTTTGTTTGTGGGGCCCGCAGGGATATTTCTTGTCGCAGTTCTTTTTCAGCCATTTGTTGCAAAGATCTACAATCCCGCCGCTTTTACCGCTAGTCTGCGGACATCTGCAATGCCGACAACAGCCTTCTACAAGAGCCCGGCGATGACTGATCTGTCCCGAACCCATGGGCCTGCCAGTGTGGTGATGCCGCCGCTGGAAGGCCGCTTTTACCGGCCCCCGCTGCCTGACGGCTACGTGCTGCGCCCGCGCCTGTGCGAACGGCTGAATGCGGGCCTTGATGGGCGACTGTTGCTGGTCAGCGCGCCCGCGGGGTTCGGCAAGAGTTCGTTGGCGGTGGAGTTCTGCCAGGGCTTGCCAGCCCAGTGGCAAAGCCTGTGGTTGGGCCTGAGCCCTCGTGACAGCGACCCCGGCCGTTTCCTGGAGCGGCTGCTCGACGGCTTGCAACAGTATTTTCCGCAACTCGGCGCCCAATCCCTGGGGTTGCTGAAAATGCGCCAGCGTCACCAACCCTTTGCCTTCGAAGAATGGCTCGATGGCCTGCTCGACGAACTGGCCGTGCACCTGTCTGCACGTTCGCCGTTATTGCTGGTGCTGGATGACTATCACCTGGCCCAGGGCCCGGTGCTGGATCGTTGCCTGCAGTTTTTTCTCAATCATTTGCCTGATGGCCTGGTGGTGCTGGTCACCAGCCGGCAGCGTCCGGACTGGCACCTGGCACGCCTGCGTCTGTCGCGACACCTGTTGGAACTGCATGAGCAAGACCTGCGCCTGACCCATGACGAATCCCTGGCGGTGCTGGATGGACACGGCAATGCATTGCGCGGTGAGGCGTTGGAAAACCTGATCCGTCGTAGCGAGGGCTGGGTGGCCGGCCTGCGCTTCTGGTTGTTGGCGGCCTCCGAAGCCGGCAGTGAGGGCGCCTTGCCGCAAAGCCTGCACGGTGGCGAAGGGCTGATTCGCGATTACCTGCTCGAAGAAGTCATCGACTGCCTGCCCGCAGAAGTGCAAGCGTTCCTGTATGACACCGCACCTCAGGAGCGTTTTTGCAGCGAATTATGCGACGCCGTCCGCGAGGCCCATGACAGCGCAGAAATCCTGCGCTATTTGCAGGCTCATCAAGTGTTCCTGGTGCCGTTGGATGAGCAAGGGCACTGGTACCGTTATCACCATTTGTTCTCCGACCTGCTGCGTACCCGCCGCGAGAAAAGCGCCACCTTGCCGCCGGCCAGCCTGCACTTGCGCGCCTGTCGCTGGTTTAACACCCAGGGCTTGATCGACGAGGCGGTGGAGCAGGCGCTGCGGGCCGGGCATCTGGATGTGGCGGCGAATCTGGTGCAGAACCTGTCCGAAGAGCAACTGCTGGCAGAGCAGAACATCGGCATGCTGCTGCGCTGGAAGATGGACTTGCCCGACAGCCTGCTGATCAGCACGCCGCGTTTGATCGTGCTGTACAGCTGGGCGCTGGGGCTCGCATGCCAATTGGATGCAGCGCAGGAGCTGTCCAGCTACCTCAGCCGCTTCCTGCCGGCGCCATCGGCCACCGCGCAAAAATCCATGTTGGCCCAATGGTTGGCGCTGAGCGGGATTATTGCCCGTGGGCGCGGAGACCGTGAGCTGACCCAGCGCTATTGCAACGAAGCGTTGGAAAGCTTGCCGCCAAAGCGTTACGGCCAGCGCCTGATGTGCCTCTCGACCCTGTCCAACCTGGCGATCGTCGATGCCGACCTGTGGCGCGCTCGTGGCCTGAACCGCGAATCGTTGGAGCTGGCGCAGCGCGTCGGTAACCCCTTGTTTGAAGCCTTGGCCCATTACGACCGGGCGCGGGTGCTGCAGGCGCGGGGGGAGATCCTGCGTTCCCTGGATGAAGCCCGCCAGGGCCTTGAGCGCCTGCATGGGCTGGCGCCCCAGCGCCTGTATGCCGTGCGCGCACGGCTGTCGCTGTACGAGGGGTACCTGCTGCTGGTGCGTTACCAGCCCGAAGCCGGCCTGGCGCGTTTGCGCGCCGGCCTGGCCGAGGCCCGTGCCTGCCGCGATATCAGCGTGCTGATCGGGCACTGCGTCATCGCCAGCTTCGAAGGGCGGCGTGGGGAGTTTGCCCATGCTTTTGCCGAACTGGCCGAGGCCGAACGCTTGATGCACATCTGGGATGTGCCGCCGATCTATTACCTGGCGATGATCACCCTGATCAAATGCGAGTTGTGGCTGGCCCAGGGGCGCACTGACCTGGCCGACGCCTGGCTGGCCCGCCTGGGGCAGACCTACAACGGCGAGCACGCCGCGGCCGCCCCCGAGTTTCATCCGCACCTGCCGCAACATATCGAGCTGCAACAAGCCGCGCTCGATGCCACGCGCCATCAGCCCGACAGTGCGCTGCAACGCCTGGAAGCGTTGGCCCAACAGGCCCATGACAGTGGGCGCCAGATGATTGCCCTGATGGCGCTGGTCCAGCAGGTGCAGTTACTTCTGGATAATGGCCAGGAAGCCAAGGCCAGGCCGGTGTTCGCCCGTGCCCTGGAAGCCGGTTCGGGTGGTGCGTTGCAGCCGTTTCAACGGTTGTTGGAGGGTTACCCGCAGTGGATGCGCGAGCAGTTGGGCAAGGATTCCCATGGGCTGCTCAATCAGAGCTTGCTGGCGTTGCTGCCCCAAGTCAGCGCAGTTGAAGCCGCACCTCAACAGGAAACCCTCAGCACCCGAGAGCTGGCGGTGCTGCAACTGATTGCCCAAGGCTGTTCAAACCAGGAAATCAGCAACCAGTTGTTCATCTCTCTGCACACGGTGAAGACCCACGCCAGCCACATCAACAGCAAGCTCGGCGTGGAGCGTCGTACCCAGGCAGTAGCGCGGGCCAAGGCCATGGGCTTGTTGGCCTGAGCCCTGGGTTTATGGCGTGGTCGGGCAGCCTTTGAGTGAGGTGTCGACGGTCTGATTGATCAGCGCCGCGAAACGCTTGAGGTTGTTCTGATGCGCCACCACCAACTCGTCGATGCTCGGCCCGGCAGGTGATTGCAAGGTGGTGCGGCAGGTCAAGGCCGGGCGATCGCCATTGACTTGCCTCAGGCGCCAGCGCACATCGAGCAATGCGTACTGCCCCGGTACCGAGTCAAACCGCTGCACGTCTACGCGTAAAGCCACGGCTTGCCGGGCATTGCTGTTGGCCAATTGATCGACCAAGGCGCTCCTCAGTTCATCGGCGAGGGTGGCGGCCCACCACTGGGTTTCAAGAATCGCCAGGCCGCTGTCGCCCTGGCGGATCACTATCTGCGCGCGGTCGACCTGAGGCGGCACGCTGATGCTCTCAATGCGCACACCGCCGGCCTCTGCTCGCGTACTCGGGCTCAAGTGCGCCGGGGTCAGGGTATGAAAAGCGATGGGTTCACTGCGACAGGCACCGAGCAGCAGCAGGGCGCTCAGTAACGTGATCTTCAACGGCAATGTCATGGCGGCT
This sequence comes from Pseudomonas sp. BTN1, assembly GCF_001907715.1. Classification (NCBI taxonomy): domain Bacteria; kingdom Pseudomonadati; phylum Pseudomonadota; class Gammaproteobacteria; order Pseudomonadales; family Pseudomonadaceae; genus Pseudomonas; species Pseudomonas sp. BTN1. Next base: position 86,304 of record NZ_MPBM01000018.1, read on the forward strand.
CCAATGGTCATTTGCGGGGTGGCCCTTGCAGGTCCGTCGGTGCGGCGTTATCGGGGCGGCCGCGAATCAGCGACTCCGGATGCCGGCCCAGATAATCCGAAAGCTCGCGCAGGGAACGCGACATGCGCCCCAACTCGTCGAGGGTCTGGGTCAGTTGTTCACGCTGCGGCGAGTCTTCGGCCAGGGTTGAACTGGCCGATTGCAGGGTCTTGCTCACGTCGGCCAAGGTCGTTTGCACACCCGGCAGCGTCTTGGCGTTGAATTGCGCCAGGCCCTTGCGCAGTTCGACCAGGCTGGCGTCGAGGTTGCCGGCAATACGCTCGACAGGCAGTTGGCTGATCTTGTTGACGATGCCTTCGAACTTCTCTTGCAGCTGTTCCAGGTTGCCCGGGATGGTGGGGATGCCCACGGGGCGCTGGTTCGGGTCGAACGCGACTTTTTCCGCCTTGGGGTAGAAGTCCAGGGCGATGTAGAGCTGGCCGGTCAGCAAGTTACCGCTGCGAGCCTGGGCGCGCAGGCCGTTTTCGATGAAGGTCCCGATCAGGCGTACGCCGGCTGCCTCATCGTCAGGGTTATTGTTCATGGCCTTGAGCAGCTTGGTGTGGGCCTCGCCGAGCAGTTGCGGGTAGATCACGATGCCGACATTGACCGGGAAGGTGCGTTTCTTCGCATCGAAATCCAGGTTGATCGATACAACCCTGCCGAACTCGACGCCGAGGAACTCCACCGGTGCGTCGACTTTCAGCCCGCGCAGGGCCTGATCGAAGCGCAGGACCATGTATTGCCCCTTGCCGTTGGGCGGGGCGAGGGCGCTTTGCTGGTCTTCGAACAATTCAAAGCTGCGACTTTCTTCGGCCGGTTTGTCATTGGGGTTGTAGGGCGGCGCCTGGAAGGCAATCCCCCCCATCAACATGGACGACAAGGATTCGGTTTTCAGCGCAAAGCCATTGGCACCGACGCTCAAGTCGACGCCGCTGGCATTCCAGAACCGCGTGTTCTCGGTGATGTACACATCATTGGGCGCATGCACGAAGATTTCGACATTCACGCCCTTGCCCTCGTTGTCCAGCTCATAGGCCACCACCTGGCCCACCGGGATCTTGCGGTAATAGACGGGGGAGCCGATGTCCAGGGAACCCAGGGCCTGGGTGTGCAGGGTGAAGCGCTTGCCCGGCTCGCCGTAGGTGATGGGCGGCGGGTTTTCCAAGCCGGTGAAGTGCTTGGCGCGGGTCTCGGATTGACCGATGTCCGCGCCGATATAGTCGCCGGACAACAACGTGTCGATGCCCGACACGCCGCCTGCGCCAATGCGCGGGCGCACCACCCAGAATTTCGAATCTTCGCGGGTGAAGCTTTCGGCCTGTTTGACCAGCTCGACGGTGGCATTGACGCTTTTCTGGTCATCACTCAGAGCTACGGCGGTTACTTGGCCGATCACCACGTTGCGGTATTTGACCTCGGTTTTGTTGGCAACCAGCCCGCTGCCGGTCTTGAAGTTGAGGACGATGGTCGGCCCTTGTTGCATGACGCTGTGAATCACCAGCGAGATCCCCACCAGTACGGCGACAATCGGCACGATCCAGACCAGCGAGACACTGAAACGACGCGTCTTGATCACGGGTTGCCCCGCAGGGGTGTCAGCCTTGGATGAGCTCATCCGAGGTCTCCTCGTTATGTGGGTTTTCCCAGATTAGCCGGGGATCAAAGCTCATGGCCGCGAGCATCGTAAACACGACCACCAGGCCAAAAAACAGAATGCCCAGGCGCGGTTCTATCGTGCCCAGGGCTTGAAACTTCACCAGTGCGGCCACCAGGGCGACCACGATGACATCGAGCATCGACCAATAGCCGATCAGTTCGATAAACCGAAACAGCTTCGAACGCTCCTTGCGCGCCCACTGGCTATTGCGCTGCACAGTGACCAGCAGCAGCCCCAGCGACAGGAACTTGATGCCCGGCACGGCAATGCTGGCGATGAAAATGATCAGCGCAATGTCCCAGGCGCCATGTTGCCAGAACTCCAGCACGCCGCTCATGATGGTGCTGTCTGCGCCCGAGCCGAGCATAGTGGTGTTCATCACTGGCAATAAATTGGCCGGGACATAAAAGGCGAGGGCGGTGAGCATGTAGGCCCAGGTTCGGGTCAGGGACTGCACCTTGCGCCGATGCAGCGCGGCGCCACAGCGGTCGCACTCGGTGGGCTCAAGGCGCATGTCGCAGGGCTGGCCGCAGGTGTGGCACAGGCACAGGTTCAGCTCGCGGGCGGTGGGCGGTGAATTCATACGGTGTCCCACAGGTCGCGCACATCGCGCCCGGCAATGCGGATCAGCAACAGGCTCAGGGCGGCCAAGGCGAACAGGCCGGTGCCTGGGATCACATCCAGCATGCCGGCCAGCTTGAACACCGCGACCATCGCGCCCAATAGGCACACCTCCAGCATGCTCCAGGGCCGGAGTGCTTCGAGCCAGCGCATGCACAGCTTGAACGCCGGCGAGCGCCTGCCGGCCAAGGCGAAACTCAGCACCCAGATCAGCAATAGCAGCTGAAACACCGGCGCGATAATGATGGAAATCGCCGCTACCAAGGCAATGAACGTGATCGGCCCCAGGCTCAGTGCAACCACTGAGTCCCAGAGGGTGGCGCTGTTTTTCAAGCCCTGCAGGCTGATGCTCATCACCGGATAAAAGTTGGCGAAGGTCCACAGCACTGCGGCAGTCACCGTCAGGGCGAGGCGTTGCTGCACCGACAAGCCGTTATAGCGCTGCAGTACGCCCGAGCAACGTACGCATAGGGCTTTTTGATGTTTGGCGAGCGTGACTTTCTCGTACACGCAGTCGCAGTGCTCGCAGATGATCTGTTGATTCGCCATGGGTGTTGCTCCAAATGCGACTGACTGCAGCGGGGGATTTCAATGGCGCGTGTGTAGCTTAGCAGCGGATAGACCGCGCAATCGACTCCTTCCAGAGCAGGGGCAAGCTACACCATACTGCACTTGGAACGCGCCAGAGAGCTTGCAGGACACCCATGACTATTGAAAAACAACCGTTGATTCGCGAAACCTTTCCCGTCGGCCCGTTGCAGTGCAACTGCACCATCATTGGTGACCCGGTCACAAAAAAAGCCATCGTCGTCGACCCCGGCGGCAATCACGAGTTGATTCTGGCGCGCCTTGATGCGCTGGGCCTGAAGGTGGTGAGCATTATCCACACCCATGCTCACCTTGATCATTTCCTGGCTTCCGGCCAATTGAAGGAAAAGACCGGTGCTACGTTGCACCTGCATAAGGATGATCAATTTCTGTGGGACAACCTGGAAATGCAATGCCAGATGTTTCGCGTGCCCTACGTCCCGGTGCCGTCTCCGGATCGCTGGCTGGAGCATGACGAAGAACTGGCCTGCGGCTGCGGCGTGGCCTTGCACACCCCAGGGCATACACCGGGCTCGATGAGTTTCTGGTTTGCCGACGCCAAGCTGTTGATCGCCGGCGATACCTTGTTTCGTCGCGGGGTAGGGCGTACGGATTTATGGGGCGGCGACCAGGTGACGATTGTGCGGTCGATCAAGCAGCGCCTGTATACGCTGGACGAAGGCGCGACGGTGGTCACTGGGCATGGGCCGGATACGTTGCTGGGCGATGAGATGCGGGAGAATCCTTTCGTGCGTGCGTGATGGGTTGTCGGCTCTGATACAAGCCGGTACAGACACACAGGCACAGGCCCGAGCCAAAGACAGCTATGCTTTACGCACCCCTGCACGGAATTTTTGCCGTTTGTCGCGTTCCAAACTCGGCACAGGTCCATTGCCAATGTCCTCTGCATCACAGAATGCAAAAGTAGGAGCTTCCTTCATGTTCACTCCGCGTCGTCTGCTTGTTGTCGCTACCGCCGTAGCCCTGTTGTCTGGCTGCGCTTCACCTAACCCTTATGACGGCAGCCAGGGACAGGCCAGCAATGGTTCCGAAAGCGGCATGAGCAAAACCGCCAAGTACGGCGGCCTCGGTGCGCTGGCTGGCGCATTGGCCGGTGCAGCCATCGACCATAACAACCGTGGCAAGGGCGCGCTGATTGGCGCAGTCGTTGCGGGTGCCGGTGCGGCGGGCTACGGCTACTACGCCGACCAGCAGGAGAAAAAACTGCGCGAAAGCATGGCCAATACCGGGGTTGAGGTGCAGCGCCAGGGCGACCAGATCAAGCTGATCATGCCGGGTAACATTACCTTCGCCACCAACTCGGACGCGATCTCCAGCAGCTTCTATCAGCCGCTGAACAACCTGGCCAACTCCCTCAAGCAGTTCAACCAAAACACCATCCAGATCGTTGGCTACACCGACAGCACCGGTAGCCGTCAACTGAACATGGACCTGTCCCAGCGCCGTGCGCAGAGCGTGGCCAACTACCTGACCTCCCAAGGTGTCAACGGTGCCAACCTGAGCGCACGCGGGGCCGGCCCGGATAACCCGATTGCCAGCAACGCCGACGTGAATGGCCGTGCCCAGAACCGTCGTGTCGAGGTCAACCTCGGCCCGATCCCTGGCCAGCAATACGGCCAGCCTGGCCAGCAGCAGGCGCCACAGCAGAACAACCAGTTCCAGGGCAACCCGTACCAGCAATACCAGTAAACCCTGGGCACTAAAAGGGCGCCGTGCAGTCAATGCACGGCGCCCTTTTTTGATCGTTCCCACGCTCTGCGTGGGAATGCCCGCTCCTTCGGATGCTCCGCGTCCTACTCTTGGCGCAAAAGCTGAAGCGTGTGCGGTGACGCGGAGCGTCACGGGATGCGTTCCCACGCAGAGCGTGGGAACGATCAGGCACCTTCGATCTACATCAGTCGATGTATTCGAACACCTTCACGATCTTCTGTACGCCCGACACGCCCTGTACCAGGTTGGCGGCGCGGGTGGCTTCTGCCTGGGTCAGCAGGCCCATCATGTAGACGATGCCGTTATCGGTGACGATCTTGATCCGCGAGCCTGGCACTGCACTGTCGGTCAGCATCTGGGCCTTGATTTTGGTGGTCAGCAGCGCATCATTGCTGATGGCCAGCAGAGTGATCGGGTCCATGACCTGCAGTTCGTTGTGGACCTTCTTGACGCGTTGCACGCCGGCGGCGGCTTGCTCGGCCTGGGCCTTGAGGTCGGCGCGCGGGGTTTGGCCTGCCAGCAGGACCACACCGTTGAAGCTGGTCACCACGATGCGCGAGGCACCGTTGCCCAGGTCGGTAGCCGCCTTGGCGACGTTGACCTTGACCTTGGTTTCGATCAGCGAATCATCGATGGTGCTGCCGAAGGTACGTGTGCCACGGTCGTCCTGGATAGGGGTGTCCCGTGTAGCGGTGATAGCCGAGCTGCAGCCGCTGATGGCGACGCACAGCGTGATGGCCAAAAGACTGAGGCGATTAACGGTCATTCTTCACTCCCGAACAGTTGGCTGTCGATCAGATCGCACAGGCAGTGGATCGCCAGCAGATGAACTTCTTGGATGCGTGCAGTGACATTGGCCGGGACGCGAATCTCCACGTCCTCCGGCAGCAGCAGCGAAGCCATGCCGCCGCCGTCGCGACCGGTCAAGGCTACGACAATCATTTCGCGATCATGTGCGGCCTGGATCGCTTGAATAATATTGGCCGAGTTGCCGCTGGTGGAAATCGCCAGCAATACATCGCCCGGCTGGCCGAGGGCGCGGATCTGCTTGGAGAAGATTTCGTTGTAGCTGTAGTCGTTGGCAATCGAAGTGATCGTCGACGAGTCGGTGGTCAAGGCAATAGCCGGCAGGCTCGGGCGCTCACGTTCGAAACGGTTGAGCAGCTCGGAGGAAAAATGCTGGGCATCGCCAGCCGAACCGCCATTGCCGCACGAAAGCATTTTGCCTTCGTTGAGCAAGGCGTTGACCATCACCTGGCTGGCTTGCTCGATGTGCGGTGCAAGTACGTCCATCGCCTGTTGCTTGGTGTCGATGCTGGCCTGGAAAAGCTGGCGAATTCGGGATTGCATGTCCATCTGTGTGACCTTAAGTAGCGCGGCTGTTTGGCACAGGTAATGTGCAGCCCGCAAAGCAAAGAGCAAAAATGAGTGGTGAAGGTGCCCGGCGAATCAGCTGTCAAAGGCATTTTTGAGCCAGGTCAGATCAGCTGTGCCTGACGGGGTGCTTTCCATGGCAACCACATCGAAACGGCAGGGGCAGTCAGCCCAGCGATGCTCTTTTTGCAGAAAAAACTGCGCAGCGAGTATCAGCTTTTGACGCTTGCGCCCGTCGATACTGGCGAGCGCGCCACCCCATTGTGCGTGTTTTCTGTAGCGGACTTCGACGAATACTACTGTATCGCCGTCAAGCATGACCAGATCAAGCTCGCCGCGTTTACATAACCAGTTCTGCGCCAGAAGGCGCAGACCCTGTTGTTGCAGGTAGTTGAGTGCATGCAGTTCGGCATCCTTGCCGCTGTGTGCGCTGGACCGCTCGGGCATCAGCGTGGGGTATCGGGCAGGCGCTGAATGTCGCCGCCGACGAACTTCGCCCACGGCATCTGGCGATCAACGCGCTGGTTGGCGCTGATGCCCAGGTTGCCCGAGAGGCCGTCGACACGGGTGTCCGGCAGTGCCTTGAGCTGGCCCAGGCGTGGCGCCAGGCGGTAGGCATCGACGCCCATCGCGTAGAGGCGGCCCAGGCTGCCATTGGCTTGCGGCCATTGCGCGGCGACCTGGTTGCGCAGTGGGTCGGTGGTATTAAGCAGCCAAGGGGTTTCGCAGAACATCACGTTGGTCATGTCCAGGTACTGGTTACGATCACCGCTGGCGCTGTACACGTGGGAGGTTGCGTATACCGGCACATCCCCGGCGTACTGGAAGTTCAGGGTCGGCTTGATCTGCTGGGCCAGTTGCGGCGTGACGGCCAGGAAGATGAACTCGATGTCCTGGCGACGCGAAGGCTGGGCGGCGACGTCGGTACCGACTGTGCTTTGCAGGCTCTTGGCGCGGCCTTCGCTCTTGCGCAGTTGGAACAGATCGGCGATCTGCTGGGCCAGGGCCACAGGTTGGTCGACATATTCAACGCCCATGACGGTGCCGCCATTGGCTTCCCAATCCTGGCGGAACGCCTTGTAGACACGCTCACCCCATTCGCCACGGGGCACCATGGCGGCGGCGCGATGCAGGCCATCGGCACGGGCACGGCGCGACACTTCGCGGGCTTCGTCTTCAGCGGCCAGGCCGAATTGGAACAACTGCGCCGGGCCCTGATCGGTCTCGCTGTAGTTCAGGGCCAGGGTGGTGATAGGTAGCTGCGGGCGCGCGCTGAGTTGCTTGACCAGCGGTTTTTCCAGCGGGCCGACCACCAGTTGCACACCGGCGGCCTGGGCCTTGGCATAGAACTCGTCGAGGGAGGCCAGGCGCGAGCTGTCATAGAACTCAATGACCGGCGGCTTCTGCCCGGCTTGCTCAGCCTGGTAGTGCGCCGCCATGAAGCCTTCGCGCAGCGCTTTGCCTACAGCAGCCAGCGGACCTTCCTGCGGCAGCAGCAGGGCAATCTTGTTCAGGGGCTGGCTGGCCAGTTCCTTGAGCTTGGTCAGCGGTGCTGGCAGTTGCACTGCCGCCGGGTGCCCTGGGTTCTGAGCGCGCCAGGTGTCGATGGCGGCTTGTTGTTGCTCCAGCGTACCGGCGCCCTTGACCGCCTGGGCCAGAGTGATCCAGCCATCGAGGGTCGGGTTGCCGGTAGCTTGCAGCTGTTCGGCTGGCAGCGCGGCAATCAATACCCAGATAGCCTCGTGGTTGCTGCTGGCAGCTTCAGCCGTCAGCAGGGGCGCCATGGCCACCCGCTCGCGAGCGGCGGCGAGGGTCTGGCCGTCGGCTTCATAGGCGCGTGCATGTACGGTACCGGTGCGGATCTGCTGGTCGGCCGGCAGTTCCTTCAGGTTTTGCAGGCTAGGGTGGTTCAGCGCTGCCAAGGCCGCCTTGGGCTGGTTGCGCCCCATGGCCAGTTCTGCGGCCAGGGTGCTGGCAAATACTTGCGCGGCTGGCTTCAGGGCATCCAGGGGCACTTGCGCAAGGATCTGCGAGGAGCGGCCGGGATTGTTCTGCTGGTAGGCCAGGTCCGCCGCGCTCAGGCGCAGCAACGCGGCTTTTTCTGGCGTCTTGGCGTTCGTCGCCTGTTCGAGCAGTTGCTCGATACTGGCATCGGGCGTGCGTGGCAGTTCGCCAAGACTGGAGGAGGGCGAACTGGCGCAAGCGGCCAGCAAGGCAGCGAGGCAGAGGGCGGAGAGCAGCCGCAGGCAAGCGATCATGTAAGTGTTCCTGATACCGATCAAATTAGCGTGGAAGTGTACCCAAGCACTGGCCCAGGCGCGATGTTCATGGCGTTAAACCGTGGATTTAGGTCGTGCAAATGTTGCCAATAGCTGACGGTGGCTGAAACGGCATCGGCCGTGATGGCATATTTTCAAGGCGTCTACGCGCTACAATGTGGCTTTTGCCAACCATCGAGGTGTGCGCTTTGACTGCTCCAGGTCCTTTGAATTCCACTGCTGGCTCGCTTTTTGTGGTGGCGACGCCCATTGGCAACCTGGACGACATCAGTGCCCGGGCGCTGAAGGTGTTGCGCGAGGTGAAATTGATCGCGGCAGAAGACACGCGGCACTCCCAACGGTTGATGCAGCATTTTGGTATCAGCACGCCATTAGCGGCCTGCCACGAACACAACGAACGTGAAGAGGGTAGCCGCTTTATCACGCGTCTATTGGCGGGTGATGACGTGGCGCTGATTTCCGACGCGGGCACGCCCCTGATTTCCGATCCTGGTTACCATCTGGTCCGCCAGGCGCGCGCCGCTGGTATCAATGTAGTGCCTGTTCCAGGAGCCTGCGCGCTGATTGCTGCATTATCGGCCGCCGGGTTGCCCTCGGACCGCTTTATCTTCGAAGGCTTCCTGCCCGCCAAGGCCGTAGGGCGTCGGGCGCGTCTGCAGGCACTTAAAGAAGAGCCGCGCACCTTAATCTTTTATGAGGCCCCGCATCGCATTCTTGAATGCCTGCAAGACATGGAGCTGGTGTTCGGCGGCGAGCGCCTGGCCTTGTTGGCCCGGGAGTTGACCAAGACCTTCGAAACCCTCAAGGGGTTGCCGCTGGAGGAACTGCGAGCGTTTGTCGAGGGCGACAGCAATCAGCAGCGCGGCGAATGCGTGGTGCTGGTAGCAGGCTGGACCGCGCCGGAGAATGAAGACGCGGTGGGCAGCGAGGCCATGCGCGTCCTCGATTTGCTGCTCAAGGAAATGCCGCTCAAGCGCGCCGCCGCTCTGGCCGCGGAAATTACTGGCGTTCGCAAGAATGTGTTGTATCAGGTCGCGCTGGATAAACAGAAGGCCGAATAGTTCCGGGACCAAATCTGTATTTCGTCTGAACGTGATGGCAATGCTGCACTTTTAATACTTGTCCTCAAGCCGCCGTGCCGTTAACCTTCGCGGCGGAGAGTCGATTGGACAGTCGCTGCCCTCTATGAAAATTAGGGGGGGGAGGAAAGTCCGGGCTCCATAGGGCGAAGTGCCAGGTAATGCCTGGGAGGCGTGAGCCTACGGAAAGTGCCACAGAAAATAACCGCCTAAGCACTTCGGTGCCGGTAAGGGTGAAAAGGTGCGGTAAGAGCGCACCGCACGACTGGCAACAGTTCGTGGCTAGGTAAACCCCACTTGGAGCAAGACCAAATAGGGTCCCAAGGCGTGGCCCGCGCTGGGACCGGGTAGGTTGCTAAAGATGTCCAGTGATGGCCATCGTAGACGAATGACTGTTCAAGACAGAACCCGGCTTACAGATCGACTCTCCACCTTTTTTCCTTGCGTTCGAATCTCGTGCGCAAACCCGGTAGTAACGCAAGACTCCCTCCCTGCCAAATCATTGGCAGATGCATCTTCGTAATACCAAAAAAATCTTACTCTTAATAAATTACTTTAACTTTGCGCTCTAGCTCTTTGAGCTATTTGCTGTTGTTGAGTCAAAAACATCGCAAAACTCTCGTTTCTCCTCCTTTTACCCTCCTAAATCTCCGTTCTGTAAGGCTTTTCCTTGAATACGCGCCTTGACGGTGTGGTAGGCGCATTCCTATAGTGTGCGCAAGTGGCGGAAAGTGGCACAAAGTGGGTTTTTTGAACGTAAAACGCTAAAATTTGGAGAAACGCATCTGTGTTTCGCGGAGCTAACGCTATCAGTCTCGATGCAAAAGGCCGTCTCGCTATGCCGAGCCGGTATCGTGACGAGCTCATTTCGCGAAGTTCAGGGCAATTAATCATCACGATTGACGCCGTTGATCCTTGTTTATGTGTTTACCCCCTCGATGAGTGGGAGTTGATTGAAACCAAGTTGCGCGCGCTGCCTTCATTGCGTGAAGAAAACCGCCGACTCCAGCGTTTGCTGATCGGTAATGCCGTCGACCTTGAACTCGATGGCAGTGGTCGTTTCCTGGTGCCGCCGCGACTGCGCGAGTACGCCAAGCTCGACAAGCGCGCAATGCTGGTAGGCCAACTGAACAAGTTCCAATTGTGGGACGAAGATGCCTGGGATGCTGTGTCTGCAGCGGACCTGGCTGCTATTCAACAACCGGGCGCCATGCCTGATGAACTGCGTGATTTGATCCTGTGACTATTGATAGCGGCTTTAACCACATCACCGTACTGCTTGACGAAGCCGTCGAGGCTCTCGCCGTACGCGCGGATGGCTGCTACGTCGATGGCACATTCGGCAGGGGCGGGCATAGCCGGTTGATACTCAGCCAGCTCGGGTCCGACGGCAAACTCCTTGGGTTCGACAAAGACCCTCAAGCGATTGCCACCGGGCAAGCGCTAGCGGCCGAAGACGGCCGCTTTGTCGTTGTGCAGCGCAGCTTTGCCGAGCTGGGGGCCGAAGTTGCCGAGCGCGGCATGGCGGGCAAGGTGGCCGGGGTTCTGCTCGACCTGGGCGTGTCTTCGCCACAGCTCGATGACCCGGAGCGCGGCTTCAGCTTCATGAACGACGGCCCCCTCGACATGCGCATGGACCCTACCCGTGGGGTCAGTGCCGCACAATTCATCGCCACCGCGCCGGTGGAAGAAATCGCCCGTGTGTTCAAGGAATACGGTGAGGAGCGCTTCGCCGGTCGAATGGCGCGTGCCGTGGTCGAGCGCCGCGAAATCCAGCCGTTCGAACGCACCGCTGACCTGGCCGAAGTGCTGAAAGTGGCCAACCCTGCCTGGGAAAAGGGCAAGAACCCGGCTACCCGCGCGTTCCAGGGCCTGCGTATCCACGTCAACAACGAATTGGGCGATCTGGAGGCCGGCCTCGAAGCCGCTCTGGATGCTTTGGAAGTGGGCGGTCGCCTGGTGGTGATCAGCTTCCACTCCCTGGAAGACCGCATCGTCAAATTGTTCATGCGTCGCCTGGTCAAGGGCGAGTCCGATAACCTGCCGCGCAACCTGCCGGTGCGTTTCGAAGCCTTTGTGCCGAAAATCAAAATCCATGGCAAAGCGCAGTTCGCTTCCGAAGCCGAACTCAAGGCCAACCCACGTTCCCGTAGCGCCGTCATGCGTGTTGCGGAGAAATTGCGGTGAGCAAGCTTTTCGCCAAGCCCCTCCCGGGCGGCAGCTTCTTTATGTTGCTGCTGTTTGTCGGCGTGCTGGTATCCGCGATTGCGGTGTCCTACAGCGCCCACTGGAATCGCCAGTTGCTCAATACCCTGTACGGGGAATTGAGCGTGCGTGACAAAGCCCAGGCAGAGTGGGGCCGGCTGATCCTTGAGCAAAGCACCTGGACGGCTCACAGCCGTATCGAAGTGCTGGCCACTGAACAATTGAAGATGCACATCCCTGGCGCGGCTGAAGTTCGCATGGTGGCGCCATGATGAAACTCGAAGGGGCACTCTACCCGTGGCGCTTCCGCCTGATGCTCGGCTTGCTGGCATTGATGGTGGGGGCGATTGTCTGGCGCATCTTCGACCTGCAGGTCGTCGACCGCGACTTCCTGATCGGCCAGGGTGACGCCCGCAGCCTGCGGCATATTCCGATTCCTGCGCACCGTGGCCTGATTACCGACCGTAACGGCGAGCCTCTGGCCGTCAGTACCCCGGTGACCACCCTGTGGGCCAACGCCAAGGAACTGCAAGTTGCCAAGGACAAGTGGCCTGAACTGGCCGCTGCCCTGGGGCAAGACCGCAAGGCCCTGACTGAGCGCCTGGAAGCCCAGGCCAACAAAGAATTCATCTACCTGGTGCGCGGGCTTACCCCTGAGCAAGGCCAGCAAGTGCTCGACCTTAAAATCCCCGGTGTCTACGGCATCGAGGAGTTTCGTCGTTTCTACCCGGCCGGTGAAACCACCGCGCATATGGTCGGCTTTACCGATATCGATGACCATGGTCGCGAAGGTGTCGAACTGGCCTACGACGAATGGCTGGCCGGAGTTCCCGGCAAGCGGCAGGTCATCAAGGATCGGCGCGGCAGACTGATCAAGGATGTCCAGGTCACCAAAAACGCCAAGGCCGGCAAGCCTCTGGCGTTGTCGATCGATTTGCGCCTGCAATACCTGGCCAACCGCGAACTGCGTAACGCGATCATCGAGAACGGCGCCAAGGCCGGCAGCCTGGTGATCATGGATGTGAAGACTGGCGAGATCCTCGCCATGGTCAACCAGCCGACCTACAACCCGAACAACCGTCGCAACCTGCAGCCGGCGATGATGCGTAACCGCGCGATGATCGACGTGTTCGAGCCGGGCTCGACCATGAAAGCGATCTCCATGAGCGCTGCCCTGGAAACCGGCCGCTGGAAACCCAGCGACAAGGTCGAGGTTTACCCAGGCACCTTGCAGTTGGGCAAGTACACCATTCGTGACGTGTCCCGCACCGAGGGGCCAGTGCTGGACCTGACCGGCATCCTGATCAACTCCAGTAACGTCGGCATGAGTAAGGTGGCCTTCGATATCGGCGGCGAGACTATTTATCACTTGGCGCAAAAGATCGGCCTGGGCCAACCCACCGGCCTCGACTTCCCGGGCGAGCGGGTCGGTAACCTGCCGAACTACCGCGAGTGGAGAAAAGCCGAGACTGCCACGCTGTCCTACGGCTACGGCCTGTCGGTGACCGCCATCCAGTTGGCCCACGCGTTCTCTGTATTGGCCAATAACGGCCGTATGGTTCCGCTGAGCCTGATCCACGTCGACGAAGCGCCAAAAGCCACCCAAGTGATCCCGGAAAACGTCGCCAAGACCATGCAAGGCATGCTGCAACAAGTGATCGAGGCACCGCGCGGCGTATTCCGCGCCCAGGTGCCGGCGTACCACGTTGCTGGCAAGTCCGGTACGGCGCGTAAGACCTCGGTGGGCACCAAGGGCTATGCCGAAAACTCCTACCGTTCGCTGTTCGCCGGCTTCGGCCCGATGAGCGACCCGCGCTACGCCATCGTCGTGGTCATCGACGAACCTAGTAAAGCCGGTTACTTCGGTGGCCTGGTTTCGGCGCCCGTGTTCAGCAAAGTGATGTCCGGCACCCTGCGCTTGATGAATATCACGCCGGACAACCTGCCGCCGACGCAACAAGCCAACGCTGGTCCACCGGCTGCCGCTGTCAAAGCCAATGGAGGGCGCGGCTGATGTCTCTTAGCCTGAACAAGATTTTTGCCCATGCCGGCCACGATCTGCTGATTCGTGAGCTGACCCTGGACAGTCGTAATGTACGCGCCGGCGACCTGTTCCTGGCGGTACCTGGCGGCAAGCTCGATGGCCGTGCGCATATCGCCGATGCCCTGCAACGCGGTGCGGCTGCGGTCGCCTATGAAGTGGAAGGCGCCACCGTGCTGCCGATCACCGATGTGCCGTTGATTCCGGTCAGGGGCCTGGCTGCGCAGCTTTCTGACATCGCCGGGCGTTTCTATGGTGACCCGAGCCGCCAGCTCAACCTGGTGGGCGTGACGGGCACCAACGGCAAGACCAGCGTGACCCAATTGGTCGCCCAGGCTTTGGACCTGCTGGGTCAGCACTGCGGCATCGTCGGCACCCTGGGCACCGGCTTCTATGGCGCGCTGCAAAGCGGCCTGCACACCACGCCAAACCCGATTGCCGTGCAAGCGACCCTGGCCGACCTGAAAAAGGCCGGCGCCAAGGCGGTTGCAATGGAAGTGTCTTCCCATGGCCTGGACCAAGGGCGTGTCACTGCTCTGGCCTTTGACGTGGCGGTGATGACCAACCTGTCCCGCGATCACCTCGACTACCACGGCACTATGGAGGCGTATGCTGCCGCCAAGGCCAAGCTGTTTGCCTGGAGTGACCTGAAGTGCCGGGTGGTCAACCTCGACGACGCGTTTGGCCGCCAACTGGCGGGCGAAGACAGCGACGCACGCCTGGTCAGCTATAGCCTGCAAGATGCCAGTGCCTACCTGTATTGCCGCGAAGCCCAATTCAATGATGAAGGCGTGCGCGCCACATTGGTGACGCCGCAGGGCGAACACCACTTGCGCAGCACCTTGCTCGGGCGGTTCAACCTGAGCAACGTGCTCGCCGCTATCGGTGCACTGCTGGGCCTGGACTACGCCCTGGATGAAATCCTGCGGGTACTGCCGAAGCTGGAAGGCCCGGCCGGTCGCATGCAGCGCCTGGGTGGCGGCACGCAACCGCTGGTGGTGGTCGATTACGCCCACACACCGGATGCCCTGGAAAAAGTCCTCGAAGCCCTGCGCCCACATGCCAAAGGCAAACTGCTGTGCCTGTTCGGTTGCGGCGGTGATCGCGATCGCGGCAAGCGCCCATTGATGGCCGAGATCGTCGAGCGTTTGGCCGACGGCGTACTTGTCACCGACGACAACCCGCGCAGCGAAGACCCGAGCCAGATTTTCGACGACATCCGTGTCGGTTTCAAAGACGCCTCCAAGGTCACGTTTGTGGCTGGTCGCGGCGCCGCCATTGCCCAACTGATCGCCAGTGCCGGCGCGGACGACGTCGTGGTGCTCGCGGGTAAGGGCCACGAGGACTATCAGGAAATCAACGGTGAGCGCCATGCCTTCTCCGATCTGGTCGAGGCGGATCACGCCCTGACCGCCTGGGAGGTCGCCCATGCTTAAGGCGATGACGTTCAGCGAACTGGCCCAGGCCCTGTCGGCCCGTGTGCTGTCGAGCGACTGCACATTCACCGGCGTCAGTATCGACAGTCGTAACATCCAGCCGGGGCAGCTGTTTGTCGCCCTGGCCGGCCCGCGTTTCGATGGTCACGACTACCTCAACGACGTTGCCGCCAAAGGTGCCGTCGGTGCCTTGGTGCAGCGTGAAGTGGCCGATTCTGCCTTGCCGCAATTGCTGGTAGCCGACACCCGCCTGGCCCTGGGCCAACTGGGTGCGCTTAACCGTGCTGCTTTTGATAAGCCGGTGGCGGCCATTACCGGTTCCAGCGGCAAGACCACGGTCAAGGAACTGCTTGCTGGCGTCTTGCGTACGCGCGGGCCGGTACTCGCGACCCGTGGCAACCTGAACAATGATTTCGGCGCACCGCTGACCCTGCTCGAACTGGCCCCGGAACACACGGCGGCAGTGATTGAACTGGGGGCTTCGCGCATCGGCGAAATCGCCTATACCGTGGCGCTGACCCAGCCTCACGTGGCGATCATCAACAACGCCGGTACCGCCCATGTCGGTGAGTTCGGCGGCCCGGAAAAAATCGTCGAAGCCAAGGGCGAAATCCTTGAGGGCCTCGACGCCTCGGGCACTGCGGTACTGAACCTGGATGACAAGGCGTTCGAGACCTGGCGTGTACGCGCTGCCGGTCGCAAGGTCCTGACGTTTGCAGTGCTGAATGCCGCAGCCGATTTTCACGCCTCCAACATCAATGTCGATGCCCGTGGCTGCCCGTCCTTCACCTTGCACACTCCGCAAGGTGATGAGCACGTACAGTTGAACCTGCTGGGCAACCATAACGTCGCCAACGCCTTGGCCGCCGCCGCTGCCGCCCATGCCCTGGGTGTGTCGCTGTTCGGTATTGCCACGGGCCTGGGCGCGGTGCAGCCGGTCAAGGGCCGCACTGTGGCGCAACTGGCTGGCAACGGCATGCGCGTGATTGATGACACTTACAACGCCAACCCGTCCTCCATCAATGCCGCTGTGGACCTGCTCAAAGGCTTTGATGGGCGCAAGGTGCTGGTGCTGGGCGATATCGGCGAACTGGGCGATTGGGCTGAACAAGGCCACCGTGAAGTCGGCGCCTATGCCGCCGGCAAAGTGGACGCGCTCTATGCCGTTGGCACGAACATGGCTCATGCGGTCAACGCTTTCGGCCCCGGCGCGCGGCATTTCGCCAGCCAGGCCGAGCTGATCCAGGCGTTGACGGCGGCTGAACATGACAAACACACAACCATTTTGATCAAGGGATCGCGCAGCGCGGTGATGGAAAACGTCGTCGCAGCCTTGTGTGGCTCAAGTACGGAGAAACATTAATGCTGCTGCTGCTGGCTGAGTATCTGCAACAGTTCCACAAAGGCTTCGCGGTCTTCCAGTACCTGACCCTGCGCGGGATTCTGGGTGTGCTGACCGCGCTGTCTTTGTCGCTGTTTTTAGGGCCGTGGATGATCCGCACCCTGCAGAACCTGCAAATTGGTCAATCGGTTCGTAACGACGGCCCGCAGTCGCACCTGTCCAAGTCTGGCACTCCGACCATGGGCGGCGCGCTGATCCTGTCGTCCATCGGCGTCAGCACCTTGCTCTGGGCCGACCTGCATAACCGCTACGTGTGGGTGGTGTTGCTGGTGACCCTGCTGTTCGGTGCCATCGGCTGGGTGGATGACTACCGCAAAGTGATCGAGAAAAACTCCAAGGGGCTGCCAAGCCGCTGGAAGTATTTCTGGCAGTCGGTGTTCGGCCTGGCCGCCGCGATCTTCCTGTACACCACCGCGCCAAGTGCCGTGGAAACTACCTTGATCATCCCGATGCTCAAGGATGTGAGCATCCCACTGGGTGTCGGTTTTGTGGTGCTGACCTACTTCGTGATCGTCGGCTCCAGCAACGCGGTGAACCTGACCGATGGCCTCGACGGCCTGGCGATCATGCCGACGGTGATGGTGGGCGGCGCGCTCGGTATCTTCTGCTACCTCTCCGGTAACGTGAAATTCGCTGAATACCTGCTGATCCCTTATGTACCGGGCGCCGGTGAGCTGATCGTGTTCTGCGGTGCGCTGATCGGTGCCGGCCTGGGGTTCCTGTGGTTCAACACCTACCCAGCACAAGTCTTCATGGGCGACGTCGGCGCACTGGCGCTGGGCGCGGCCTTGGGCACCATCGCGGTGATCGTTCGCCAGGAAATCGTGCTGTTCATCATGGGCGGCGTGTTCGTGATGGAAACCCTGTCGGTGGTCATCCAGGTGGCGTCCTTCAAGTTGACCGGGCGCCGCGTGTTCCGCATGGCGCCGATTCACCACCATTTTGAACTCAAGGGCTGGCCTGAGCCACGCGTGATTGTCCGCTTCTGGATCATCACCGTGATTCTGGTACTGGTCGGCCTTGCCACCCTGAAACTGAGGTAGAAACGAGTGTCCCTGATCGCTTCAGACCACTTCCGCATCGTTGTCGGCCTCGGCAAGAGCGGCATGTCCCTGGTTCGCTTCCTGGCGAACCGGGGCACGTCGTTTGCCGTGGCCGATACGCGGGAAAATCCACCGGAGCTGGTCACGCTGCGCCGTGACTACCCGCACGTGGAAGTGCGTTGTGGCGAGCTGGATGTCGAGTTTCTGTGCCGTGCCGACGAGCTCTACGTGAGCCCGGGCCTGGCCCTGGCGACACCGGCCCTGCAAGCGGCTGCGGCCCGTGGCGTGAAGCTGTCTGGCGATATCGACCTGTTCGCACGCAACGCGAAGGCGCCGATCGTGGCCATCAGCGGTTCCAACGCAAAAAGCACCGTCACCACTCTGGTCGGCGAGATGGCGGCTGCGGCGGGCAAGCGTGTGGCCGTCGGCGGCAATCTTGGCGTGCCGGCACTGGATTTGCTCAGCGACGACGTCGAGTTGTACGTGATGGAGTTGTCGAGCTTCCAGCTGGAAACCACCCACGACCTGGGCGCTGAAGTGGCGACGGTATTGAACGTCAGCGAAGACCATATGGACCGCTACAGCGGCCTGCCGGCTTATCACCTGGCCAAGCACCGGATCTTCCGTGGCGCCAAGCAATTTGTCGTCAACCGTCAGGATGCCCTGAGCCGTCCGCTGATAGGCGAGGGCATGCCTTGCTGGACCTTCGGCCTGGGCAAACCGGACTTCAAAGGCTTCGGCATTCGTGAAGAGAGCGGCGAGAAGTACCTGGCGTTCGAATTCCAGAACCTGATGCCGGTACGCGAACTGAAAATCCGTGGCGCACACAACCAGTCCAATGCCCTGGCGGCCTTGGCGCTCGGTCACGCGGTTGGCCTGCCGTTCGACGCCATGCTCGCGAGCCTGCGCACCTTTGCCGGGCTTGAGCATCGCTGCCAGTGGGTGCGCGACCTCAATGACGTCAGCTATTACAACGACTCCAAAGCCACCAATGTCGGTGCAGCCCTGGCGGCCATCGAAGGCCTGGGGGCCGATATCGACGGCAAGCTGGTGCTGATCGCCGGTGGTGATGGCAAGGGGGCCGACTTCAAGGACCTCAAAGCTCCAGTGGCCGCCCATTGCCGCGCCGTGGTGCTGATGGGCCGCGATTCGGACCTGATCGCCGCCGCCCTCGGTGACGCTGTACCGCAAGTACGCGCAGCTTCCCTGGACGACGCCATTGCCCAGTGCAAAGCCCTGGCCCAGCCTGGCGATGCGGTGTTGCTGTCGCCCGCGTGCGCCAGCTTCGACATGTTCAAGAACTATGAAGAGCGCGGCCAACTGTTCGCCCGCGCCGTGGAGGCTTTGGCATGAGCCTCAACCTGAGAAACATCATCAAGCCATACCCGTCGCCGATCATTACCGGGCGCGGCATCGACCTCGATTTCCCGATGCTCGCCGGTTGCCTGGCGCTGCTCGGCCTGGGCCTGGTGATGATCACTTCGGCGTCCTCCGAAGTGGCCGCCGTGCAGTCGGGCAACACGCTGTACATGATGATCCGCCACCTGGTGTACCTGGTGATCGGCCTGGGCGCCTGCATCGTCACCATGATGATTCCGATTGCCACCTGGCAGCGTCTGGGTTGGCTGATGCTGATCGGTGCGTTCGGCTTGCTGGTCATGGTGATCGTGCCCGGCATCGGCCGCGAGGTGAACGGTTCGATGCGCTGGATCGGCTTCGGCGCGTTCAACGTGCAGCCGTCGGAAATTGCCAAAGTGTTCGTGGTGATCTACCTCGCCGGTTACCTGGTGCGCCGTCAGAAAGAAGTACGCGAAAGCTGGATGGGCTTCTTCAAGCCGTTCATCGTGCTGCTGCCCATGGCTGGCCTATTGCTGATGGAGCCCGACTTCGGGGCCACGGTGGTGATGATGGGCGCCGCCGCCGCGATGCTGTTCCTGGGTGGTGTCGGGCTGTTCCGCTTCACCTTGATGGTGGTGCTGGCCGTCGCGGCGGTGACCATCCTGGTGCAGGCGCAACCCTACCGGATGGCGCGTTTGATCACCTTTACCGACCCCTGGTCCGACCAGTTCGGCTCCGGCTACCAGTTGACCCAGGCGCTGATTGCCTTCGGTCGCGGCGAGTGGCTGGGTGTGGGCCTGGGCAACAGTGTGCAGAAGCAGTTCTACCTGCCGGAAGCCCACACCGACTTCGTGTTCTCGGTATTGGCCGAAGAGTTGGGTGTGGTGGGTTCGCTGTGCACCGTGGCACTGTTTGTATTCGTCTGCGTGCGCGCCATGTACATCGGCTTGTGGGCCGAGAAGGCCAAGCAGTTCTTCGCCGCCTACGTGGCCTATGGGTTGGCTTTCCTGTGGATCGGCCAGTTCCTGATCAACATCGGCGTGAACGTCGGCCTGCTGCCGACCAAGGGCCTGACCTTGCCGTTCCTCAGTTACGGCGGCAGTTCGTTGGTGATTTGCTGCGCCTGTCTCGGTTTGTTGCTGCGTATCGAGTGGGAGAGTCGCACCCACCTGGGCAGCGAAGAGATGGAGTTCAGCGAGAGCGACTTCGCCGAGGAGCCGACCCATGGGCGCTAACGTGCTGATCATGGCGGGCGGCACCGGGGGCCATGTGTTCCCGGCCCTGGCTTGCGCCCGTGAATTCCAGAACCGTGGCTACACCGTGCACTGGCTGGGTACGCCCCGTGGCATCGAAAACGAATTGGTGCCCAATGCCGGCTTGCCGCTGCATTTGATCAACGTCACCGGCCTGCGTGGCAAGAGCAAGTTGTCATTGCTCAAGGCACCGTTCGTGTTGCTCAAGGCGGTCATGCAGGCGCGCAGTATCATTCGCGAGTTGAAGCCGGTGTGTGTACTCGGCTTTGGCGGTTATGTGACCGGCCCTGGTGGTGTTGCGGCGAAACTCGCGGGTGTGCCGGTGATCGTTCACGAACAGAACGCCGTCGCCGGTACTGCCAACCGTCTGCTAGTGCCGTTGGCTGCGCGGGTGTGTGAAGCCTTCCCGAAAACCTTCGCCGCCTCCGACAAGCTTCGCACCACCGGTAACCCGGTGCGTACCGAACTGTTCATGGCCATTGCGCGTGACGCGCTGGCGGGGCGCAAGGCTCACCTGCTGATCCTGGGCGGAAGCCTGGGCGCCGAGCCGCTGAATAAATTGCTGCCTGAAGCCGTTGCGCAACTTCCTGAGGATGTGCGCCCGGAGATCTTCCACCAGGCCGGCAAGAACCACGATGAAGTCACCGCCGCGCGTTATCGCGAGGCCGGTGTAGAGGCCAATGTACAGCCCTTCATCAAAGACATGGCCCAAGCCTATGGCTGGGCCGACCTGGTGGTCTGCCGCGCTGGTGCGCTGACCGTCAGTGAACTGGCGGCCGCCGGTCTGCCGTCCTTGCTGGTGCCTTTGCCCCACGCCATCGACGATCACCAGACCCGCAACGCCGAATATTTGGCCGGGGAGGGCGCTGCCTTCCTGCTGCCGCAAAGAACGACTGGCGCCGCCGATTTGGCCGCACGCCTGACCGAGGTTTTGATGCAACCGGAACGACTCAACAGCATGGCGAGCACCGCAAGCCGCCTGGCCAAACCTGACGCAACCCGCACCGTGGTCGATATCTGCCTGGAGGTGGCCCATGGTTGAGAATCAGAAAGCCATGCCGCAACCCGAGATGCGCCGCATCCGTCGTATTCACTTCGTCGGTATCGGTGGCGTGGGCATGTGCGGGATTGCCGAAGTGTTGCTGAACCTGGGCTACCAGGTGTCCGGCTCGGACTTGAAAGAGTCGCCGGTCACCGAGCGCCTGAAGTCCTTTGGCGCACAGATCTTCATCGGCCACCGTGCCGAGAACGCCGCCGAGGCTGACGTGCTGGTGGTGTCCAGCGCCGTGAACACCTCCAACCCGGAAGTGGCCACCGCCCTTGAGCGCCGTATCCCTGTGGTGCCGCGTGCCGAAATGCTCGCCGAGCTGATGCGCTATCGCCACGGCATCGCCGTGGCCGGTACCCATGGCAAGACCACCACCACCAGCCTGATCGCCTCGGTGTTCGCCGCCGGTGGCCTGGACCCGACCTTCGTCATCGGTGGCCGCCTGAATGCAGCTGGCACCAATGCCCAGCTGGGCACCAGTCGCTACCTGATCGCCGAAGCCGATGAAAGTGACGCAAGCTTCCTGCACTTGCAACCGCTGGTCGCCGTCGTCACCAACATCGACGAAGACCACATGGCGACCTACGACGGCGACTTCAACAAGTTGAAGAAAACCTTCGTCGACTTCCTGCACAACCTGCCGTTCTATGGGTTGGCGGTGGTGTGCCTGGACGACCCGGTGGTGCGTGAAATCCTGCCCCAGGTCAAACGCCCTACCGTGACCTACGGCTTCAGCGAAGACGCCGACGTGCGCGCAATCAATGTGCGCCAGGAAGGCATGCAAACCTTCTTCACCGTGCTGCGCCCCGATCGCGAGCCGCTGGACGTGTCGGTGAACATGCCGGGCAACCACAACGTGCTGAACTCTTTGGCGACCATCTGCATTGCCACCGATGAAGGCGTCAGCGATGAAGCCATCGTCGAGGGCCTGTCGCGCTTTGCCGGTGTGGGCCGTCGCTTCCAGGTCTACGGCCAACTGCCGGTTGAAGGTGGTGACGTGATGCTGGTGGACGACTACGGCCACCACCCGACCGAAGTTGCGGCCGTTATCAAGGCCGTGCGCGGCGGCTGGCCGGAGCGCCGGCTGGTGATGGTGTACCAGCCGCACCGCTACAGCCGCACCCGTGACCTGTACGACGATTTCGTCAATGTACTGGCCGATGCCAACGTGCTGCTGCTGATGGAAGTCTACCCGGCCGGTGAAGAACCGATCCCGGGCGCTGACAGCCGCAAGCTGTGCAACAGCATCCGCCAGCGCGGCCAGTTGGACCCGATCTACATCGAGCGTGGCGTGGACCTGGCGCCTATCGTCAAGCCGCTGCTGCGCGCCGGCGACATCCTGCTGTGCCAGGGCGCCGGTGATATCGGTGGCCTTGCGCCCAAGTTGCTGGCGAGCCCGCTGTTTGCAGCCGCCGCCAAGGGGAAGTCGAAATGACCACTGATTACGGCTCCCTGTTTTCCACCCTTGCGCCTGCCGACTTCGGTCGCGTGGCCGTGTTGTTCGGCGGCAAGAGCGCTGAGCGCGAAGTGTCGCTCAAGTCCGGCAATGCGGTGCTTGAGGCGCTGCAAAGTGCTGGCGTGAATGCCTTCGGTATCGATGTGGGCGATGACTTCCTTGCCCGTCTGCAGGCTGAAAAAATCGACCGCGCCTTTCTCATTCTTCACGGCCGCGGCGGTGAGGACGGCAGCATGCAGGGCCTGCTCGAATGCGCCGGCATCCCTTACACCGGCAGCGGCATCCTCGCATCGGCCTTGGCGATGGACAAGTTGCGCACCAAGCAGGTGTGGCACAGCCTGGGCATTCCGACCCCACGTCACGCCGTACTGTGCAGTGAAGACGATTGTATTTCTGCGGCCAAGGAACTGGGCCTGCCTTTGATCGTCAAACCAGCCCATGAAGGCTCCAGTATCGGCATGGCCAAAGTGAACTCGGCCGCCGAATTGATCGACGCATGGAAAGCGGCAAGTACCTACGATTCGCAAGTGTTGGTGGAACAGTGGATTTCCGGTCCCGAGTACACCATCGCCACCCTGCGTGGCCAGGTATTGCCGCCCATCGCTTTGGGCACGCCCCACACCTTTTATGACTACGACGCCAAGTACCTGGCTTCCGATACTCAGTACCGGATCCCATGCGGCCTCGAAGCAACCAAGGAACAAGAATTGATGGACCTCACGGCGAAAGCCTGTGAGGCGCTGGGTATCGCCGGTTGGGCGCGGGCAGACGTGATGCAGGATGACCAAGGGAATTTCTGGTTCCTTGAAGTCAACACCGCACCGGGCATGACCGATCACAGCCTGGTTCCCATGGCTGCCCGTGCCGCCGGTCTGGATTTCCAGCAGTTAGTGCTGGCGATCCTGGCCGACAGCATTGAGCCAAGAGGCTAAACACATGAACGGCGCATCGCTTCGTCATCAGCCCCCACAAGCACCGAGCCGCAAGCCGGTGCCACGGGGTGCAAGCCGAATGGTGGCTAAAGAGCCGATGTCTTCGCGCCTGCCAAAAGCCAACTTTGGTTTTATCAAGGCGCTGTTCTGGCCGGTGCTGCTGGTGGTGCTGGGCTTTGGCACGTACGAAGGCGCGCAGCGTCTGTTGCCGTATGCCGACCGGCCGATCACCAAGATCAGCGTGCAGGGCGACTTGAGCTACATCAGCCAGCAAGCGGTACAGCAGCGCATCGGCCCATACCTGGCGGCGAGCTTCTTTACCATCGACCTGGCTGGCATGCGCTCGGAGCTGGAACAGATGCCGTGGATCGCCCACGCCGAAGTTCGCCGTGTATGGCCGGACCAGGTCACGATCCGCCTGGAAGAACAACTGCCCGTGGCCCGTTGGGGCGATGAAGCGCTGTTGAACAACCAGGGCCAGGCGTTCACCCCGCGTGAGCTGGCCAACTATGAACACCTGCCGCAGCTGTTCGGGCCGCAGCGGGCGCAGCAGCAAGTGATGCAGCAGTACCAGGCCTTGAGCCAGATGCTGCGGCCACTGGGCTTCTCCATTGCACGCCTGGAATTGCGTGAGCGGGGCAGCTGGTTTTTGACGACCGGGGCAGGCAGTTCCGGCCCGGGCATCGAGTTGTTGCTGGGACGCGACCGCTTGGTGGAAAAGATGCGCCGCTTTATTGCCATCTATGAAAAAACCTTGAAAGAACAGATTACGAACATTGCGAGCGTCGACCTGCGTTACGCCAACGGCCTGGCCGTCGGCTGGCGTACACCGGCTGCGCCCACGGCAGCACAACCCGCTGTCGCGAAGAATTAAGAAGAGGCAGGACCCATGGCAAACGTGCAAAGCGGCAAAATGATCGTCGGTCTCGATATCGGCACCTCCAAGGTGGTGGCGCTGGTGGGCGAGGTCGGGGAAGACGGCGCGATCGAAATCGTCGGTATTGGCACGCATCCGTCCCGGGGCCTGAAGAAGGGCGTGGTGGTGAACATCGAGTCCACCGTGCAGTCGATCCAGCGCGCCATCGAAGAAGCGCAGCTGATGGCCGGTTGCCGGATTCACTCGGCGTTCGTCGGCGTGGCAGGCAACCACATCCGTAGCCTGAACTCCCACGGCATCGTGGCGATCCGCGACCGTGAAGTCAGCTCGGCCGACCTTGAGCGCGTCCTCGACGCCGCCCAGGCCGTGGCGATCCCGGCGGACCAGCGCGTGCTGCACACCCTGCCGCAGGACTACGTGATCGACAACCAGGAAGGCGTGCGCGAGCCCCTGGGCATGTCGGGCGTTCGCCTGGAGGCCAAGGTCCACGTGGTGACCTGCGCCGTCAACGCCGCACAGAACATTGAAAAATGCGTGCGCCGCTGCGGCCTGGAAATCGACGACATCATTCTCGAGCAGTTGGCCTCGGCCTACTCGGTACTGACCGACGACGAAAAAGAGCTGGGCGTGTGCCTGGTGGACATCGGCGGCGGCACCACCGACATCGCGATCTTCACCGAGGGTGCGATTCGTCACACCGCCGTGATCCCGATTGCCGGCGACCAGGTCACCAACGACATCGCCATGGCGTTGCGCACACCGACCCAGTACGCCGAAGAAATCAAGATCCGCTACGCCTGCGCCCTGGCCAAGCTGGCCGGTGCCGGTGAGACCATCAAGGTGCCAAGCGTGGGTGATCGTCCACCCCGCGAGCTGTCGCGCCAGGCCCTGGCCGAAGTGGTCGAGCCACGCTACGACGAGCTGTTCACCCTGATTCAGGCTGAACTGCGCCGCAGCGGCTACGAAGATTTGATCCCGGCCGGCATCGTGCTGACCGGTGGTACCTCGAAGATGGAAGGCGCGGTCGAGTTGGCCGAAGAGATCTTCCACATGCCGGTGCGCCTGGGCGTGCCCCATGGCGTGAAGGGCCTGGGCGACGTGGTGCGCAACCCGATTTATTCCACCGGTGTGGGCTTGCTGTTGTACGGGCTGCAAAAGCAGACCGACGGCATTTCCCTGTCGGGCCCGAGCATCCGTGACAGCTACCGCAGCGATGACGATGAGAAAGCGCCGCTGCTGGACCGGATCAAAAGCTGGGTACAAGGCAATTTCTAAAGATTTACCGCGACACCGCAACACCCGCAGCAAGCAGTAGGCGAAAAAACTAGAGAAAATGAAAGGAGAGGGAACATGTTCGAACTCGTAGACAACATCCCCGCTAGCCCGGTTATCAAAGTAATCGGTGTCGGCGGTGGCGGCGGCAACGCTGTCAACCACATGGTCAAGAGCAACATTGAAGGCGTTGAGTTCATCTGCGCCAACACTGATGCCCAGGCGCTCAAAAGCATCGGCGCGCGGACCATCCTGCAATTGGGCACCGCGGTGACCAAAGGCCTCGGCGCTGGCGCCAATCCGGAAGTCGGCCGTCAAGCCGCCCTGGAAGACCGCGAGCGTATTGCCGAAGTGCTGCAAGGCACCAACATGGTGTTCATCACCACCGGCATGGGCGGCGGTACCGGTACCGGTGCTGCACCGATCATTGCCGAAGTGGCCAAGGAAATGGGGATTCTGACCGTTGCTGTCGTGACGCGTCCGTTCCCGTTCGAAGGCCGCAAGCGCATGCAGATCGCCGACGAAGGTATCCGTCTGCTGTCTGAAAGCGTCGACTCGTTGATCACCATCCCCAACGAGAAACTGCTGACCATCCTGGGCAAGGACGCAAGCCTGCTGTCTGCGTTCGCCAAGGCTGACGATGTACTGGCCGGTGCCGTTCGCGGTATCTCCGACATCATCAAGCGTCCGGGCATGATCAACGTCGACTTTGCCGACGTTCGTACGGTCATGAGCGAAATGGGCATGGCGATGATGGGCACTGGCTGCGCCAGCGGTCCGAACCGTGCACGCGAGGCCACCGAAGCGGCCATCCGCAACCCGTTGCTCGAAGACGTGAACCTGCAAGGCGCACGCGGCATCCTGGTGAACATCACCGCCGGTCCCGACCTGTCCCTGGGTGAGTACTCCGACGTGGGTAGCATCATCGAAGCCTTCGCGTCCGAGCACGCCATGGTCAAGGTGGGTACCGTTATCGATCCGGACATGCGCGACGAACTGCATGTAACCGTGGTTGCGACCGGCCTGGGTGCGAAAATCGAGAAGCCTGTAAAGGTCATCGACAACACCCTGCACACTAGCCAGGCCAGCCAGGCAACTGCTGTCCCAGCCCCTGCTCGCCAGGAACTGCCGTCGGTGAACTACCGTGACCTGGACCGTCCGACCGTGATGCGCAACCAGGCTCAGGCCGGTGCTGCGGCGTCCCGTAGCCCGAATCCGCAAGATGACCTGGACTACCTGGACATCCCGGCATTCCTGCGTCGTCAGGCCGATTAATGGAATGTATCAGGGCTATGAAGGTGATTGGTGTTCAGCAAAGGTCTGGTCTGTTATTATCGCCAGCCTTTGTTGATACCAGTTCGCAATTTGCGCTGAAGCGGTCCAAGCCATGATTAAACAACGCACCCTGAAGAATATTATCCGTGCCACAGGTGTAGGTCTGCACTCCGGGGAGAAGGTATACCTGACCCTCAAGCCCGCACCTGTCGACACCGGCATCGTGTTTGTTCGTGCCGACCTGGACCCTGTGGTGCAGATTCCTGCTCGCGCGGAAAACGTTGGCGAAACCACGATGTCGACCACTCTGGTCAACGGTGACGTCAAAGTGGACACGGTGGAGCACTTGCTCTCGGCCATGGCTGGCCTGGGCATCGATAACGCCTACGTCGAGCTCTCCGCGTCCGAAGTCCCGATCATGGATGGCAGCGCTGGACCCTTCGTATTCTTGATTCAATCTGCCGGCCTGGAAGAACAGGACGCAGCCAAGAAGTTCATTCGCATTCTGCGGGAAGTGACAGTAGAAGACGGCGACAAGCGCGCCACCTTCGTCCCGTTCGAAGGCTTTAAAGTGAGCTTTGAGATCGATTTCGATCACCCGGTATTCCGTGACCGCACCCAAAGTGCAAGCGTGGATTTTTCCAGCACTTCGTTTGTAAAAGAAGTCAGCCGCGCCCGTACCTTTGGTTTCATGAGTGACATCGAGTACCTGCGCAAGCACAACCTCGCACTCGGCGGCAGCGTGGAAAACGCCATCGTGGTCGACGCGGATGGTGTACTGAACGAAGACGGCCTTCGCTACGAAGACGAATTCGTGAAGCACAAGATCCTCGATGCAATCGGTGACCTCTACCTGCTGGGCAATAGCCTGATAGGCGAGTTCAAAGGCTTCAAGTCGGGCCACGCCCTTAACAACCAGCTGCTGCGCAAGTTGATTGAGCAGACAGACGCTTGGGAAGTCGTGACCTTCGAAGATGCCAGCACCGCACCGATCTCTTACATGCGTCCCGTTGCGGCGGTGTAAGTAACAACTCTCTTTCTTTAGTTTTGAAAGGCTGCCTTCGGGTGGCCTTTTTTTATGTCCGACGTTTGCCCCCTGTAGGAGCGAGCTTGCTCGCGAAAAACCTGAGAGCACCCTGCGCATTCAGGAATCCCTCGTTATCGTTGACGTTCTTCGCGAGCAAGCTCGCTCCTACAGGGGGTGGGTTGTGGCATCCATTGTCCGGTTACGGCCGCTGTGCTTGGCCTGGTACAACGCCTGGTCAGCCTTGAGCAGCAGGTCTTCAAGGGAAATGCGGCTGTGCTTCTGCCAGGTACTCAGGCCGATGCTCACCGTGATCGGTTGTTCATCCCCGGCCATTCGCGGCAAATGCTGGACCCCCTCGCGGATATGCTCGGCGATCACCCAAGCTCCCCTGGCGTTGGTGTTGGGCAACACCAACGCAAATTCCTCACCGCCATAACGCGCCGCCAGGTCGGCAGGGCGGCGGATATGGCTGGCGATCACCTGCGCGACTGCGCGCAACGCCTCATCGCCGCCCTGGTGGCCGTGGCGGTCGTTGAAGGCCTTGAAGTGGTCCACATCGATCATCAGCACACTCAACGACTCGATGGAGCGTTGTGCCCGATCCCATTCCAGCCGCAAGCGTTCGTCCAGCGTGCGGCGGTTGGCCAGGCCGGTAAGGGCGTCGGTGGCTGCCAGTTCTGACAGCACCTGTTCGGCGCGATGGCGACGGCGCAGCTCCATGCACAGTGCCCAGGTCAGCCACAACAGGCCCACGCACAACACTCCGGTCGCGATGCTGACCAGCCACGCCGCACGTCGCCAGGGGGCGAACATTTCATTGCTGGACAAGGCCACTGCCACGATCAGCGGCAAGTTGCCCACATTCGAAAAACTGTAGAGCCGTGCCTGGCGATCGACACTGGAGATACTTTGGAAGCTGCCGTCCCGTTCGCGCAGCATGCGCGCCACATTCGGGCGCTGGCTCAGGTCCTTGTCGACGATATCTGCTTCCAGCAGAGGCTCTTGCGCCAGCAGGATGCCTTGGTGGTTGAGCAGGTTGATGGTGCTGTTGCTGCCGATGTTCAAGCTGCTGAATAACTGATGAAAGTACGACAGGCGCATGGACGCGACCGCCACTCCCAGGAAGCGCCCATCCGGTGACGAAACGCGACGGCTGAACGCGATGCGCCAGGGGTCGGCACACTGGCAGCGCGCCATGAACGGACGGCTGATATACAGGCCCAGGTCGGGGTTGGTGCGGTGCGCCCGAAAGTAGTCCCGGTCGGCAAAGTTACCCAGTTTGGGCGTGAGCAGGGAGGAATCGGCAATCACCTCGCCAGCCGGGTCCAACAGCAGGATATCGCCCTTGTAGGGCGCCGCTGCGGAACGATCGAACAGCACCAAATGACGGATGCTCTCTGAAACGTCTTGCAGGTCGGTGCGCTCGGTGGCGCTGATCAAGCCTTTGAGGGCCATGTCGTAAAGTTCGACATTGCGCAGCACGTCAGCGTCGATCAATTGAGTGATGGTGTTGGCGGTGCGCTTGGCCGTCTGCAGGGTGTTGGCATGTTCACGAATCAGCAGCGCAGTGACGACCCCCACGATCAGCAACACCGTGAGGGTGCTGCCCAGGATCAGCAGGCGCTCCGGGCGGCGGTTGGGGCGGGTAGGGCTTGAACTCATCGGGCACACTTCTGCATTGAGAATGCCCTTAGCGTAGTAGCAACTCTTAAATATGGCGCAAAGCCAACCTGTAGGAGCGAGCAAGCTCGCTCCTACCTGTAATCAGAACACATTGATCGGGTAGTCCACGATCACACGGTATTCATCCACATCCCGGTCCACCGCCGAGTAGCCATTGCTGCCGCGATTGGTCGCCCATTGCAGGCGCACGGCCAAGTCCTTGGCCTTGCCGCCCTGCACCACATATTTCAGGTCGATATCGCGCTCCCAGTGCTTGGCATCCTTGCCATCGGCGCTGTACCAGTTGCTGTAGCCGCGACTGTTGGGGTCGACCTTGGTCAGGTCGGTCTTGCCGCTGATGTAGGACACGGCGGACGTCAGGCCGGGCACGCCGAGGCCGGCAAAGTCGTAGGCGTACTTGAGCTTCCAGGAGCGCTCATTGGGCCCGTTGAAATCCGAGTACTGCTGGGAGTTGTCCAGGTACACGCTGTCGCCCTGGGTGATGTAATCGAACGGCGTGTTGCCATTGACCCGCTGATAAGTCGCTGTGACGCTGTGGTTACCCACGCCCACGGTGAAATGCAGGCTGTAGGTGTTGTTGTCGATATCCCCCAGCAGCGATTGACCGGTGTCCTGGGTATGGTAGTAGTGCAGGCCGGGCGTCAGGCTGACCAGGTCGTTCAGGGCGTAGGTGTATTCCAGGTCGTAGTAATACTGGTGCCAGACGTCCTTGAGCTCGGACGCGTACAGGTTGCTGGTCAGCCCCTCGATCCCGCTGAACGACACGCCAGCCCAGTCCAGGTGCTGGCTGTCGGTGTTGGCGGGCAGCGTGCCGTAGCTGGTACCAATACGCCGATGGCCGCTCTGGTTATAGAGCTTGGTGAAACTGGCCTGGCCACCTTCGAACATCCAGCCGTCAAAGCTGTGGTTGGTCAGGCTCACGCCACGGAAAGTCTGCGGCAACATGCGTGTCATGCCGCCGGCGATCACCGGGTTGTTGAGGAACAGGTCGCCGGCTTTCAGTTCGGTGTCGAAGGCGCGCAGCTTCAAGGTGCCGCCAGCCGTCGAGAACGAACCCGGCGCTTTGCCGTTGCCGCTGCCATACGGAAGGATGCTGGAACCATCCGTACCGCCACCGCCGTCGAGCTTGAGGCCGAACATGGCATTGACGTCCAGGCCGAAACCGACGGTGCCCTGGGTGTAGCCGGATTCGAAGGTGCCGATAAAGCCCTGGCCCCACTCCTTGCTGTCATCGGTATGAATATCGCGCCGGTCGCGGTTCATGTAGTAGTTGCGGGTGTTGATCGTGAGGTGTGAACCCTCGACGAAGCCTTCGACGGGCGGTGCGTCTGCCGCGTGGGCAAGCGGGATGATCGTTGCTGCGATTGCGAGGAATAACGGGGTGAATGTCAGCGAGTTCTTCACCGGTGGAGCTCCTTTGGTCAATCATGAACGGCCAGTGTCGTGGGGTGTGCCCGGCCTTTTTTCACGGCAAAAAAAAGCCGCTGAAGTCAGCGGCTTTAAGACAGATTCCCAGTGTAGAGCCCTGGAAATAAGTCGAGGGAAATTCGGGTGAGTGGTCAGCTGTCTTTGCCGTCGCGCTCATCGATGCGTCAAAGTAACGCAGGGGAGCGGTGCGATACAGAGTGTAACAAGATAATAACTATTGCCCAAATCGCAACAGTTCGGATGTACGTCGATCTAAATGTGGGAGCGGGCTTGCTCGCGAATTCAGTGTGTCAGTTACAGATATATTGACTGACACACCGAATTCGCGAGCAAGCCCGCTCCCACATGTGACTCAAGCGTTCTTACGATTTAGACCGGAAGGGTGATACCAAACGTATTGCCACCGCCTTCACTGCGCACAAACACATCCCCGCCATGCATCAACGCAATCGCCTTGACGATCGCCAGCCCCAACCCGTGATTGGCCCCGCTGTTGCTGCGCGAGGCATCCACCCGATAGAAGCGTTCGAACAGGCGTGGCAAGTGTTCGCTGGCAATCGCGTCGCCGGGGTTGGTCACGCCGATTGCCACCTGCTTCTCCTGCACCTGGATATGCACGTCGATAATCTGTCCGGGTGCGGTGTGTTGCACGGCATTGCTCAGCAGGTTGATCAGCGCACGCCGCAGGTGGGCTTTTTCGATCTGCACCAGGGCATCGCCGTCCACGCGCACCTGAACCTGGGCGTCTTCGAGGATAAAATCCAGATAGTCGAGGGTGGTGGCCACTTCATCGGCCAGGGAGCATTCGATCAGCTTGGTGGCTTTGCTGCCCTGATCGGCGCTGGCAAGGAACAGCATGTCGTTGATGATCGAGCGCAGCCGTTCCAGCTCCTCCAGGTTCGATTGCAGCACCTCAAAATAGTGTTCGGCCGAACGCCCGCGTGTCAGCGCGACTTGGGTCTGGCCGATCAGGTTGGTGAGCGGCGAGCGCAGTTCATGGGCAACGTCGGCGTTGAACGATTCCAAGCGCGAATACGCCTGTTCAACCCGGTCGAGGGTGGCGTTGAATGAATTGACGAATTGGCTCAGCTCGGGCGGTAAGGGTGACAATTGCAGGCGCCCGGAGAGTTTCGGCGGCGCAAGCTTTTGCGCTTCATCCGAGAGTTTGCCCAAGGGCTTGAGGCCGATACGCGCGACCCAGAACCCCAGCAGTGCCGCCAGTATTACACCCACCAGCGCGAGGCTGATCAACGCCACCAGCAAGTGATGCTGGGTGGCGCGGAAGTTCTCCGTGTCGATGGCAATCATAAAGCGCAACGCCGGGCGCTGGTCCTTGGCTGCAAATTGGCTGACCAGCACCTTGAAGGGATAATCGTGACCCGGCAGGCGCAGGTCGCGCTTACCTGTGGCGCCTTCGGCAAAGGCGCGAATCTGCGCGTCCGGCTCACCGTATTCGTAGCTCGGGTCGCTGCTGACCACCCAGAAACGGATGCGCTTGTCTTCTTCCCCCAACAGCTTGAGCTTGGACCTGATCTTGGCCCAATGTTCCGGCGTGCCGAAGCGATTGATCGACGATTCCAGCACGCTGTAGCGCGCATCCAACTCGGCACCTGGCAACAGCCCCAGGCCACGGTCGACCTGCTGGTACAGCGCGCCGCCGATCAACAGAAAGATCAGCAACGCCACCAGGGTGAACATGCCACTCAGGCGCAGGGCGATGGAATTAGCGACCACTGTGGTTTTCCTGTATGCGGTTCTCCAGCACATAGCCCATGCCGCGAATGGTGTGCAGCAGCTTGTGTTCGAACGGCCCGTCGAGCTTGGCGCGCAGACGCTTGATCGCCACTTCCACCACGTTGGCATCGCTGTCGAAATTGATGTCCCAGACCATCTCGGCAATCGCGGTCTTGGACAGGATCTCGCCCTGGCGTCGCGCCAATACGCTGAGCAGCGAGAACTCCTTGGCGGTCAGGTCCAGGCGTACACCGTTGCGGCTGGCCTTGCGGCTGATCAGGTCGATCCACAGGTCGGCAACGGTGACCTGCACCGGTTCATGGCCGCCGCTGCGGCGGGTCAGGGCTTGCAGGCGGGCCACCAGTTCCAGGAACGAAAACGGCTTGCCCAGATAATCGTCGGCGCCTTCGCGCAGGCCGCGGATGCGGTCTTCAACGCGCTCGCGAGCGGTGAGCATGATCACCGGCGTCTGCTTGCGGGCGCGTAAGGCACGCAACACACCGAAGCCATCCAGGCCGGGCAGCATCACGTCGAGCACGATCACGGCGTAATCGTTTTCCAGCGCCAGGTGCAGGCCCTCGATGCCTTCACGGGCGACATCGACGGTGTAGCCTTGCTCGGTCAGGCCGCGGTGCAGGTAGTCCGCGGTTTTTTCTTCATCTTCAATAATCAGGACGCGCATGACCGCCTCAGTGTGTGGTCGCCAGCGTCAGCGCTGGTTTGGGCCTGTGGAAAAAACGTTCAAGGTACAAGTATATGACCGGCGTGGTGAACAGCGTCAGCGCCTGGCTCACCAGCAAGCCACCGACCACCGCGATGCCCAGCGGCTGGCGCAGTTCCGCCCCGGGGCCTGCGCCGAGCATCAACGGCACGGCGCCGAGCAACGCGGCAAGGGTGGTCATGATGATCGGCCGGAACCGCGTGACGCAGGCTTCATAAATCGCATCTTCGGGCGGCAGCCCGCGTACCCGCTGCGCCTCCAGGGCGAAGTCGATCATCAAGATACCGTTCTTCTTCACGATGCCGATCAGCAGCACCAGGCCGATCAAGGCCATGATCGAAAAGTCCTGGCCCAGCAGCCACAGCATGACCAGCGCACCGAGGCCCGCCGAGGGCAGGGTGGAAATGATCGTCAGCGGGTGCACAAAACTCTCGTACAGCACACCCAGAATAATGTAGACCGCCACCAGCGCCGCGAGGATCAGCCAGGGTTGGCTGGCCAGCGAGCTCTGGAACGCCTGGGCCGCACCCTGGAAGTTGCCGATGATTGTGCTCGGCATCCCGATTTCGTTTTTGGCCTGGTCGAGCATGATCACTGCATCGCCCAGGGCTACGCCGGGCGCCAGGTTGAACGACAGGTTGGCAGCAGGGAACATGCCGTCATGGCTGATGGACAACGGCCCGACCGTGGGCGGGTCGACTTTGGCCAAGGCCGACAACGGCACCATCTCGTTGGTCAATGGCGAGCGCAGGTAAAAGTAGTCGAGGCTTTCGGCCTTGCCGCGCTGTTGGCTGTCCAGTTCAAGTATCACTTGGTACTGGTTGATCTCGGTCTGGAACTCGTTGATCTGGCGCTGGCCGAAGGCGTCGTACAACGCCTGGTCGACATCGGTGGCGGTCAGCCCGAAACGTGCGGCGGCCTGGCGGTCGATGCTGATATGGGTGATGCTGCCGCCCAGTTGCAGGTCGTTGGACAGGTCGCGAAACGCCGGGTTGACGCGCAGTTTTTCGGTGAGACGCTGGGTCCAGGTGTTCAGCGTCGGGCCGTCGTTGCTCTTGAGCACATATTGGTACTGGGCGCGGCTGGGGCCGGAGCTCAGGTTGATGTCCTGGCCGGCGCGCAGGTACAGCACGATGCCCGGCACCTTCGCCAGTTGTGGGCGGATGCGGTCGATAAACTGGCTGGCGGACACATCGCGCTCACTGCGGTCTTTCAAGGCGATCCAGAAGCGGCCGTTGGCGATGGTCTGGTTGCTGCCGGTAACGCCCACCGAATGGGAAAACGCCTGCACCGCCGGGTCGGCCTTGACGATCTCGGCCAGGGCCTTGTGCTTGGCGACCATGTCCTTGTACGACACATCGGCCGCCGCTTCGCTGGTGCCGAGCACGAAACCGGTGTCCTGCACCGGGAAGAATCCCTTGGGAATGAACACATAGCCGACCACCGCCAGGGCCAGGGTTACCACGAAGATCGCGGCCATGCTGCGTTGGTGCGCCAAGGCCCGGCGCAGGTTGCGCGCATAGCCGGCCAGCAGGCGTTCGCTGAAGCTGGGTTTGGCGTGGGCAGGGTGGGTAGGGGCACGCATGAACAAGGCGGCCAGCGTCGGGGCCAATGTCAGCGAAACCACCACTGAAATCAGAATGGTCGCGGTGGCCGTCAACGCAAACTCCTTGAACAACCGACCGACCACTCCGCCCATGAACAGCAGCGGAATAAACGCCGCCACCAGCGAGAAGCTGATGGACACTACGGTAAAGCCAATTTCACCCGAGCCCTTGATCGCCGCTTCACGTTTGCCCAAGCCGGCTTCCAAGTGCCGATGAATGTTCTCCACCACCACAATCGCATCGTCCACCACAAAGCCCACGGCGATCACGATGGCCACCAGGGTCAGGTTGTTCAGGCTGAACCCCATCACATACATCAGGGCGAAACTGGCTACCAGCGACACACCCAATACCGCAGACACAATCAGCGTCGCCGACAGTTGACGCAGGAACAATGCCATCACCGCCACCACCAGCAGGATGGCGATCAGCAGGGTCATTTCCACTTCATGCAGTGAGGCGCGGATAGTCTTGGTGCGATCGGTCAACACGCTGACCTGCACCGAGGCTGGCAACATGCCTTGCAGGCGCGGCAACTCGGCCTGGATGCGGTCGACGGTGTCGACGATGTTGGCGCCAGGCTGGCGTGAAATCACTAGGTTCACCCCTGGCGTATCGCCGGACCAGGCTTGCACGTAGGCGTTTTCCGAGCCGTTGATGACCTTGGCGATATCGCGCAGTTGAACCGGCGCACCGTTCTTGTAGGAAACGATCAGTTGGCCGTATTCCTCTGGGTGAAACAGCTGGTCGTTGGTCGACAGGGTGGACACGCTGTTTTCGCCATAGATCGCGCCCTTGGCCAGGTTCAGGCTCGACTGCTGGATGGCCAGGCGTATGTCGGCGAGCGTCAGGCCGATGGCCGCGAGCTTGTCGGGTGCCGCCTGCACGCGGATCGCCGGGCGTTGCTGGCCGGTGATGTTGATCTGGCCGACGCCGTCGATCTGGCTGATCTGGCGCGCCAGCAGGGTTTCCACGTAGTCGCTCAGCTCGGTGCTGGGCATGCTGCTGGAACTGACACTGAGGATCAACACCGGGCTGTCCGCCGGGTTGACCTTCCTCCAGGTGGGCAAGCTCGGCATGTCGCTGGGCAACTTGCCGGACGCGGTGTTGATCGCGGCCTGGACTTCCTGGGCGGCGGTGTCGATGCTTTTTTCCAGGGTGAACTGCAGGGTCAAGAGGCTGGAGCCCAAGGCGCTGCTGGAGGTCATCTGGGTCATGCCGGGGATGGCACTGAACTGCACCTCAAGAGGCGTGGCCACCGATGAGGCCATGGTGTCCGGGCTGGCGCCGGGCAGTTGCGCGGTGACCTGGATGGTCGGGAATTCCGCTTCCGGCAGTGGCGCGACGGCCAGGTTCGGGAAGGCAATAATCCCCAGCAACACCAGGGCGAAGGTCAGCAACAGGGTGGCGACCGGGTGGTCAACGCACCAGGCCGAGGGCGACCGGCTTGCACTCATGGTTGCACCTGGGCGTTGGCGGTGTGGATCACTTGCGGCGGCTCCTTGAGCACCTCCACCTGCGCACCGGCCTTGAGCCGCGATTGCCCATCGCTGACCAGCACATCGCCGGCCTGCACGCCTTTGATGATATTGATGTCGCTGTTCTGGTAGGCGACTTGCACCGGCACCACCTCGACTTTGTCAGCGCTTACGCGGTACACGAAATGTGAGTCCAGCCCGCGCTGCACCACGGTCGGCGGTACCACCAGGGCGTTCTTGTCGAGGGCCGTCTGGACCTTGATGGTCACCAGTTGCCCCGGCCATAGCTTATGCGCCGGGTTGCTGAACTCGGCCTTGGCCCGCAGGGTGCCGGTGGTGGAACTGATCTGGTTGTCGATCAGGCTCAGGTGGCCTTCGCCGAGCAGGTCGCCGGTCTGGTTGTCGGTGTCGGCGCCCAGGTAGGCGTCGACGGTGGCCCGGGTGGGGGCGGCAATCAGGCCCTGCAAGGTCGGCAGCATCTGTTGTGGCAGGGAGAACTCAACGGCAATCGGATCGAGCTGCGTGACGGTAAACAGCCCCTGGGTGTCGCTCATGCGCAGGAAGTTGCCTTCGTCCACGTTACGGATGCCCACGCGGCCGCTGACCGGGGAGCGAATCTGGGTATAGGAAAGTTGTACTTGAGCCGCATCAATGGCCGCCTGGTTGCCCTGCGCGGTGGCCTTGAGCTGGTTGACCAGCGCCTGTTGCTGGTCATAGGTCTGTTTGGACACGCCGTCGTCGATGCTCAGCGCTTTGTAGCGCTTGAGATTGACCAACGCCACTTGCAACTGCGCCTGGCTTTCGCCCAATTGCGCCCTGGCCTGGTCGAGGCTGGCGCGGATCGAACGGTCATCGATGGTCGCCAGCAAGTCGCCGGCCTTCACCGATTGGCCCTCCTTGACCAGCAACTGGGTGAGGATGCCGTCGATCTGCGGGCGAATCACCACACTGTGCAACGACAGCACTGAGCCGATGCCGCTGATGAACCTGGGAACGTCCTGTTGCGCGACGCTCACCACCCGTACCGGGATCGCTGTGGGCGCAGCCAGCCGGGGCTTGGCAGGCCGTGTTACGGCCCAGGCGGCCACCGCTAGTATCAAGAGGACGCCCACCATCAGGGCCGTGTTTCGTTTTATCTGCATGGGAGGCGCCGGGACGCAGTTGCACGCTTTAAGCCGCAAGCTGCCAGTTGAAGGTTGGGTAGCTGCTTTATAGCCCGGTAATACGGTCAGCACGGTGACGCGAAACTGACAGCCGCGACAGCTAGCGCGTTTTACTTGTGGCTTGAAGCTTACCGCTTGCCGCTTTGCCCCCGTATACTCGCGCTTTTACACCTATAGCTGCGCCGGAGCCCCTATGACTTCCCCAACCCAACCCCCTGTCGACGCGGCTGACCTCGTCGATTCGGCCACCGCCGACGGCGTTGAAAAAACCGAGATCCCGGCGTTTAAGTTCCCCTTCAAACCGGGCGAGCTGGCTGGCGCCAAGAATGCCAGCCAGCCCTGGTACAAAGGCGGCGCCAAGAACGGCCATACCAAGACGCCGGGCATGGCGCCTCCGGGCACTCGCCGGTCCATGGGTAAACGCTGAGATTAAAACCGTAGGTGCGTTATAGGCTGTTACCTACATTGCCCGTAGAAATTTCTGCTTGTAGGTCCGCGACCGATTCTTGAAAGCTTGCACAGCGTTTGCTTCGTCCCGATGACGCTCATCGGGGCGTGGTGAGTCAGCTTTCCGGAAAAGGACATTCCCGTGGCCCTGATACACCTCTGTGCGGTGCTCGCCCTCTTGCTCTCGACAAGTGTCGTTGCCGCCGACGTGCAACCGCGGCGTGAAATCCGTTTCGCCGTTGCCGCGCATTTCCCGCCTTTTCAAAGCCGCAATTCCCAAGGGCAATTGGTGGGGCTGAATATCGAACTGGGCAATGCCCTCTGCGAGCAGCTCAACGTGCGCTGTACCTGGGTTGACCAGGTCGTGATGGAAAACTTCCCGGCCCTTGAAGCCAGGCAGTTCGACGCGATCATGGGCATGGCGCCCACCTGCCGTCGGCGCAAACGGGTGAGTTTCACCGATGACCTCTACCCGATCACCACGCGGCTGGTGGCGCGTAAAACCTCAGGCCTGCGCCCTGATCGGCGCTTGCTCAAGGGCAAGCGGGTCGGGGTATTGGTGCGCAGTAATCGTGAAGCCTACGCCCTGTCGCAGTGGGCGCCGGCGGGAGTGATCATCAGGAGTTTCTGGCTGAACGACCAACTGGTGCAGAGCCTGGTTTCGGGCGATATCGATGCGACCCTGCAAGGCGTCGTGGAGATCCGTGAAGCCCTGCTCGACACGGCCGATGGCCTGGACTTCGACTTCATGGGCCCGCCTGTGTCGTCTGGCCTGCTGGGTAATAGCGTGGCGATCGCGGTGCGAAAAACCGATACCGCGTTGCGTAATGAGCTTAATCACGCGCTTGAGCAACTGATGCAGAATGGCGAATACCAACGCATCCTCCAGCCCTATCGCCTCGGTGTATTGCCCGCCCGTCCATGAGCGCTAATGTGTGTGCAGCTTTGCACCCGAAGTTGAGTTAGATACCCATACCGTCATGAGGCCGCAGCGGCTTAAGCCGCCCTCAACGAGATAAACGCATAATTGGCTGGCACCTCAGTGGCAATTTGCGCTCCGGCATCCAGCACCTGTTCGGCGACGTCCATCCCGGACACATGAAACACCCATTCATTGGTCACCGCCGGCTGTTCAACCGCCTGTTCAATGGCCTGGGCAAACGCCTGCATATCCGGCAAGTACGCGGTAAACCCGTCGCCCTTGAGCGCGGTCGTGCGGATGCCGAGCAACGCGCACACCGCTTCTTTGGTCTGCACGTCATCACGGTCGGCCTGGCGTGAGCGGCGAATCAGTTCGGCCAGTTGTGCGTCCATCAACTCGCCACCGACGATCAGCGCGGGGCCTTGCTCCCAGGATTCGGGCGGGCAGTCCTTGGCGCTCGGGTTCAGCGGGATATGCGGGTTGATCTCCATCGGGTAGATGCGGCACACCAGCGGGCGCCGTTCGTAGATGCGGCAGCGGTTGTCTTCGTCAAGATTCCGGCAGCGTCCGGCGTTGTAGGCGGCAAAGGTAATTGCCACAAACGCCTCGGTATTGCCGCTGGGCACGACCACTGAGCGGCGCTCAGCGTGTTCCCGTTGTTGCAGGGGCAGGCCCAGGCCATTGCCGAGAAAGCCCTCGACCAGAACGATGACGTTGCCGCCGTCCGCCGCCCAGCTGCGGGCTTCTTCGAGGGTCAGGGGCACGTGATGGTCGCTGCAGCATTTACCGCAACCGACGCAGGAAAAGTGTGTGTTCATGGCGGATCTGTCACCAGGCAAGGTCAGAGGGCACGCTTGAGGGGTGACGGGTTTTTACCTTTATCTACCGCTCAGGGGCTCTGGAAGCAAGTTATGCGCCAGTGAGGATCAGCCCTTGGATACGATGTCGCGCAGCACAAACCGCATGCCCGCACTTTCGTACAGTTGCCGGGCGCGCAGGTTGCTCTCCAGCACCTTGAGGTCCACATAGGGTTCGCTGCGCTGCTTGAACACCTGGAAGCTGTGCAGCAGCAAGGCGCGGCCCAGCCCTTGGCCTTGGGCACAGGGGTGTACGGCCAGGTTCTTGATAAAGGCGCTGGTCCAGCATTGTGCCACTGCGAGAATACCGTCGCGGTTACTCGCCACCAGACACAGCGTCGGGTCGTAGTCGGCATCGGTGACGAACTGCTGGCGCCACTCCTCCAGGTGGCCGACACGGCCGCCGCCTTGGTCCTGGGTCATGCGCAGCACGGCATGGATCGCCGGAGCTAGCTCATCGCGATAATGATCCAGCCGGGTATTCGCTGGCCACTGCGGGGCGGGCAGGCTGCCGGTGAGGTCGCGACGCAGCAACTGGTAATACTCGGCCAAGGCTTACAGCCCCTTTTGCGCCACGGTTTGCGCGGCGACCACCAGGCATTTGGTCAGCTCTGGGGATGAGAACTTGGTGAGCACCGAGTCGGCGCCGGCCAGGCGCGCTTTTTCGCTGTTCATCGCACTGTCCAGGGAGGTGTGCAACAGCACATAGAGGTCCTTGAAATCCGGGGTTTCGCGCAGGGTGCGGGTGAGGGCGTAGCCGTCCATCTCAGACATCTCGATGTCCGACACCACCACGTTGATCTGTTCAACCGTGCCTTGCAGTTCCAGCAACACGTCGATGGCTTCCTTGGCGCTGCGGGCGGTGTGGCAGGTCAGGCCGAGGTTGCGCAGGGTGTGTACCGATTGCTGCAAAGCCACCTGGCTGTCGTCCACCACCAGGATGCGGGCGTTGCCCAGCACTTCGGCTTCTTCCATGGTCAGGTCGGTCGGCGCCGCTTCAATCGGTGCCGGGGCGATGCCATGTATGACTTTCTCGATATCCAGCACCTGCACCAGGCCACCTTCCACCTGGGTCACACCGGTGATAAACGCCCGATTGCCGCCGGAGCCGTAGGGCGGCGGGCGGATATCGGTGGTCAGGCAATGCACGATCTTGCTCACCGCCTGCACATGCAGGCCCTGCTTGGAACGGCTGACATCGGTGACGATCAGGCAGCCGCCGTCCGGGTCTTGCAAAGGCATTTCACCCAGG
Organism: Pseudomonas sp. BTN1; assembly: GCF_001907715.1. NCBI lineage: Bacteria > Pseudomonadati > Pseudomonadota > Gammaproteobacteria > Pseudomonadales > Pseudomonadaceae > Pseudomonas > Pseudomonas sp. BTN1. The sequence continues at coordinate 127,572 of NZ_MPBM01000018.1, forward strand.
GCGCGGCTCAAGTCGATCACCGACAACGAAGCGCCGCGCAAGGTGGCGATGCCTTTGACGTGCGGGTGGGACTCCGGCAGCTTGGTCAACGGCGGGCAGGGGATGATCTCACTGACTTTCAACAGGTTGATGGCCATCAGCTTGCCGCTGCGCAAGGTAAAGAGCAGAAGCGAGAGTGAGTCTGCGCGGGCTTTGGTGGTGGACATAAAAACCTTCTGTGGATCAGGGATGACGATCTATAGAGAGTTATCGACTTGGCTGGCCTGGGCTTTAACCGGATTTTTGTGTCGGGCACTGTTTATGTGGGCGCTGGCAAGCCAGCTCCCACATTAAGTCCAGTATCAGCCCTTCCAGGCCTGTGGGTTCACCAGATCCTGCGGGCGTTGGCCCAGCAGGGCGCTGCGCAGGTTGTCCACGGCGCGGTTGGCCATGGCTTCGCGGGTTTCACCGGTGGCCGAACCAATATGCGGCAGGGTCACCGCATTGCTCAGCTGGAACAACGGCGATTCAGCCAGCGGTTCCTTTTCATACACATCCAGCCCGGCGCCACGAATGCGTTGGGTTTGCAGGGCTTCGACCAGCGCTGGCTCATCCACCACCGGCCCACGGGAAATATTGATCAGAATCGCGCTGGGCTTCATCAACCCCAGCTCCCGAGTGCTGATCAGGTGATGGGTCTTGTCGCTCAACGGCACCACCAGGCAGACGAAATCCGCCTCGGCCAGCAACTGCTCCAGGCTGCGAAACTGCGCGCCCAGTTCCTGCTCCAGCGCGGTCTTGCGGCTATTGCCGCTGTAAATGATCGGCATGTTGAAGCCCAGGCGCCCACGCCGGGCCACGGCCGCGCCGATATTGCCCATGCCGACAATGCCCAGGGTCTTGCCGTGCACATCGCAACCAAACAAAGGCGCGCCCACGCTGGCTTTCCATTGGCCGGCCTTGGTCCAGGCGTCCAATTCGGCCACGCGGCGGGCGCTGCTCATCAGCAACGCAAAGGCCAGGTCGGCAGTGCTCTCGGTGAGCACATCGGGGGTGTTGGTGAGCAGGATCCCGCGCTCGTTGAAGTACGGCACGTCGTAGTTGTCGTAGCCCACCGACACGCTGGACACCACCTCCAGCTTGCTCGCGCTTTCAAGCTGCTCGCGGCCCAGCTTGCGGCCCACGCCGATCAAGCCATGGGCATGGGGCAGGGCTTCGTTGAACTGTGCGTTGATGTCACCCAGTTTGGGGTTGGGCACGATCACCTCGAAATCCTGTTGCAGGCGTTCGATCATGGGCGGGGTGATACGGCTGAAGGCCAGGACAGTCTTTTTCATTGCAGAACTCCACTCAACATGTGGGAGCTGGCTTGCATGCTCCCACAATGAATTTATAGGGGGTGGGGAAGCAGCATGCCAAAATCAGTTCGCCATCCGCACGCCACCCACACCACCGCTCAACTCATACGCCACCAACTCCGCTTGGTGCGCCGCCAGAATTTCCGGCAACGAACCGCGCAGGTATTCCACCCAGGTCTTGATCTTCGCATCCAGGTATTGGCGCGAAGGATAGATGGCGTACAGGTTCAGCTCCTGGGAACGGTAGGTCGGCATCACCCGCACCAGCGTGCCATTGCGCAGCCCTTCGATGGCGGCATACACCGGCAGCAGGCCGACGCCCATGCCGCTGGTGATCGCGGTTTTCATCGCGTCGGCCGAGTTCACCAGGAACGGCGAGCTGTTGATCGCCACGCTTTCCTGGCCTTCAGGGCCGTTGAAGGTCCATTTGTCCAACTGGACCACTGGGCTGACCAGGCGCAGGCACGCATGGTTGAGCAAGTCCTGGGGCCGCTGTGCGCAGCCCTTGGCCTTGACGTAGTCCGGCGAGGCGCAGGCGATGCTGTAGGTGATGCCCAGGCGCTGGGACACGAAACCTGAATCCGGCAGTTCGCTGGCCAGCACGATGGACACGTCGTAGCCCTCATCGAGCAAATCCGGCACGCGGTTGGCCAGGGTCAGGTCGAAGGTCACGTCGGGATGGGTGCGGCGATAGCGGGCAATGGCGTCAATAACGAAATGCTGGCCGATGCCGGTCATGGTGTGCACTTTCAACTGCCCGGCCGGGCGCGCGTGAGCGTCGCTGGCCTCGGCCTCGGCCTCTTCGACGTAGGCGAGGATCTGCTCGCAGCGCAGCAAATAGCGTTTGCCGGCTTCGGTCAGCGCGATGCGTCGGGTGGTGCGGTTGAGCAAGCGGGTTTGCAGGTGGGCCTCAAGGTTGGAGACCGCGCGCGAGACGTTGGCCGTGGTGGTGTCCAGTTGCACGGCGGCGGCGGTGAAGCTGCCGGCTTCGGCCACACAACTGAAGGCGCGCATGTTTTGCAAAGTGTCCATGGAGTGTTCTCAAGGGAGATAGCAAATTGTGACAGAAAGTTACGCTTTCAGTGATCCCTACCAACGGATTATCGCCTGAACGGTAACAAAGATTCACAGGAATGCCAGCTTATCGTCCTCCCTGGCGCCGCCTAGAATTGCGCCACCTCTCCCGCAACACCCTCTCAGGAATTCGCTTGCCGTGCCGCGTCGCATCAGCAGAGAGCTGAAGACTCTCAGTGTTTGGGCTTTAACGTCAGTCATCAGCGGTTGCATCGGAACCGGAGGAATCGCCCCGCAAGGCCAGGCGATCAACGCCAATAGCCTGGCCACCGACGCCGCGATCCAGAGCGCCGACCGCGACGCCCACTGGCCCACCGCCCAATGGTGGCAGGCCTACGGCGACCCGCAGCTCAACCGTTGGGTCGAACTCGCCACCCGCAACAGCCCCAGCCTGGCCGTAGCCGCCGCCCGCGTACGCCAAGCTCGGGCGCTGGCCGGCGTGGCCGAGTCGGCCGAGTCGCTGCAGATCAACAGCGACACCACCCTCAAGCGTCACAACTGGCCGAAGGATCAGTTCTACGGCCCCGGCCAATTGAGCGGCGCCAACACCTGGGACAACAATTCGTCCCTGGGCCTGAGCTACGCCCTCGACCTGTGGGGCCGGGAAAGCAACACGACCGAACGTGCGGTCGACCTGGCGCACATGAGCGCCGCCGAAGCGCGCCTGGCCCAGCTCGAACTGCAAAACAACGTGGTGCGCGCCTATATCCAGCTGTCGTTGCAGTACGCCAACCGTGACATCGCGGCCGCCACCCTGGCCCAGCAACAGCAGATCCTGGACCTGGCCAACAAACGCCTGGCCGCTGGGATCGGTACTCACTTTGACGTCAGCCAGGCTGAAACCCCGCTGCCGGAAACCCATCGCCAACTGGATGCCCTCGACGAGGAAATCGCCCTGAGCCGTAACCAGCTGGCCGCGTTGGCCGGCAAAGGCCCGGGGGAGGGCGCGCAGTTGCAGCGCCCGACCCTGGCCCTCGCCGCGCCGTTGAAATTGCCCTCCAGCCTGCCGGCGCAATTGCTCGGCCAACGCCCGGACGTGGTCGCCAGTCGCTGGCAGGTAGCGGCCCAGGCACGGGGTATCGATGTGGCTCATGCAGGCTTCTACCCCAACGTCGACCTGGTCGGCAGCCTCGGCTACATGGCCACCGGCGGCGGTATGCTGGAGTTTCTGGCCGGCAAGAAATTTAACTACAACGTCGGCCCGGCGATCACCTTGCCGATCTTCGACGGCGGCCGTCTACGTGCGCAATTGGGTGAAGCCAGTGCCGGCTACGACATCGCGGTGGCCCAGTACAACCAGACCCTGGTCAATGCGCTCAAGGGCATCAGCGATCAGTTGATCCGCCGCGAATCCATGGACAAGCAATCGGTTTTTGCCGCGCAGTCGGTGGCCTCGGCGCAGAAAACCTACGACATCGCCATGATCGCCTATCAGCGTGGCCTCACTGATTACCTCAACGTGCTCAACGCCCAAACCTTGTTGTTTCGCCAGCAGCAGATCGCACAACAGGTGCAGGCGGCACGCCTCAGCGCCCATGCCGAGCTAGTGACCGCCTTGGGCGGCGGCCTCGGTGCTGGCGATGATGTGCCCACGGCTGCCAAGACACTCCCAAGCAAGACTCCGGCGGCGCTCGCCGTGTTTGATCACTGAGTAGGCCTTGATGACTCCCTTGCCTGCACCGCTGCGCTGGCTGCATTCCCTTGAGTGGCGCCGTGGTTTTTTCGACTGGGCACGCAGTGATGGCGTGACCTGGGTGTATATCTTCAAAGTGCTGGTCGCTGCGTTCCTGACGCTGTGGCTGGCGATGCGCCTGGAACTGCCGCAACCGCGCACGGCGATGATCACCGTATTTATCGTGATGCAGCCCCAGAGCGGCCAGGTGTTCGCCAAGAGTTTCTATCGCTTCCTCGGGACCTTGGCAGGCTCGGCGGTGATGGTGCTGTTGATCGCTTTGTTTGCGCAGAACACCGAACTGTTCCTGGGTGCGCTGGCGATCTGGGTCGGCATTTGCACCGCTGGCGCCACGCGCAACCGCAACTTTCGCGCCTATGGGTTCGTGCTCGCCGGCTACACCGCGGCGATGGTCGGCCTGCCGGCCCTGGCCCACCCGGACGGCGCCTTCATGGCGGCGGTGTGGCGGGTGCTGGAAATCTCCCTGGGGATACTGTGCTCGACACTGGTCAGCGCCGCCATCCTGCCGCAGACCTCCAGCGCCGCCATGCGCAACGCGCTGTACCAGCGCTTCGGTGTGTTCGCGCTGTTTGTGACCGATGGCCTGCGCGGGCGCAGCCAACGCGAAGGTTTCGAGGCCAGCAACGTGCGCTTTATTGCCGAAGCCGTGGGGCTGGAAGGCCTGCGCAGCGTCACTGTGTTCGAAGACCCGCACATGCGTCGGCGTAACGGGCGGCTCAGTCGCCTTAACAGCGAATTCATGAGCATCACCACGCGCTTCAACGCCTTGCACCAATTGCTTGAACGCTTGCGCGCCGATGAGGCCGACCATGTAGTGGCAGCGATCAAGCCCGGCCTGCAAGACCTGGCCGAAGTGCTCGACGGCTTCTCTGGCCGCGCCCTCACCAGCTTGGATGCCGCGCGCCTGGTCAACCAACTGAGCGCCTACAAGGACGGCCTGCCCGCCAAGGTGCGCAGCCTGCGGGCGAGCTTCCAGGAAGACAACCCGACGGACGCCGAGCAGTTGGATTTCCACACTGCCTACGAGCTGCTGTACCGCTTCGTCGACGACCTGCACAACTACGCGCAAACCCACGCGTCCCTGGCCGAGCATCGCCATGCGCGGGAGGATTGGCACGAAGCCTACACGCCAAAGACCAACTGGCTGGCCTGTGCCGCTGCCGGTGTGCGCGCCTCGTTTATCTTGGTTGTGCTGGGCAGTTACTGGGTGGCCACGGCCTGGCCCAGCGGCGCCACCATGACCCTGATCGCGGCGGCCACGGTGGGCCTGTCTGCTGCCACGCCCAACCCCAAGCGCATGGCGTTCCAGATGGCCTGCGGTACCTTGATCGGCGCCTTGGTCGGCTTTGTCGAAATGTTCTTCGTGTTTCCCTGGATCGACGGTTTCCCGCTGCTGTGCGTGATGCTGGCGCCGGTGATCATCTTCGGGGCCTTTCTGTCTTCACGCCCGCAATACGCCGGTGTGGGTGTGGGCCTGTTGATCTTCTTCAGCACCGGCTCGGTGCCCGACAACCTCACAGTCTATAACCCCTACACCTTTATCAACGACTACATCGCCATGGTCATCGGCATGCTGGTATGCGCGGCGGCGGGGGCGATCATTTTGCCGCCCAACAGCCGCTGGTTGTGGCGCCGCCTGGAGCAAGACCTGCGTGAGCAGGTGGTGTATGCCATCAGCGGCAAGCTCAAGGGCCTGGCGTCGAGCTTTGAAAGCCGCACCCGCGACCTGCTGCACCAGGCGTATGGCCTCGCGGCGGGCCAGCCGCAGGTGCAACGCGATTTGCTGCGCTGGATGTTCGTGGTGCTGGAGGTCGGCCACGCGATCATCGAACTGCGCAAGGAGCAGGCGATTTTGCCGGTGCACCCGGCGTATGCCGAGTCGCAGCCGTGGCGCCAGGCGATCCGCGTAATGGGACGCTCGCTGGTGCGGCTGTTCCTGCAACCCAGCGCCAGCAACCTGGAGCGCGGGTTGATTGCCGTCGACCATGCGATCAGCCGCGTGCAGGCCACCGACGAACCCTTCGCCCCGCACTTCGACACCTCGGCTCTGCGCCGGGTGAAGAGCTACCTGCACTTTATTCGCACCTCGTTGCTCGACCCGCAATCGCCTCTGGCCGCCCTCAAAGGAGCCCCGAATGCCTCGTGAAATTGCATTCCACGGCATCTATATGCCGACCATGACCCTGATGTTCTTGATCGCAGCGGGGCTGGCCTGGGCGGTTGACCGCTTCCTGGCCGGGTTCGACCTGTACCGTTTCTTCTGGCACCCGGCGCTGCTGCGCCTGAGCCTGTTCGCTTGCCTGTTCGGCGCCCTGGCGCTGAGCGTCTACCGTTGAGAATGCCCCGATGAAAAAGTTTTTCAGCCTGCTCGCCACCTTGCTGGTGCTGGCGTTGGCGATCTGGATTGGCCGCACGTTGTGGGTGCACTACATGCAAACGCCGTGGACCCGCGATGGTCGCGTGCGCGCCGACATTATCAATGTGGCGGCTGACGTTACCGGCGAAGTGGTGGACGTGCCGGTACGCGATAACCAGTTGGTGAAAAAAGGCGACCTGCTGATGCAGATCGACCCCGAGCACTACCGCATTGCCGTCAAGCAAGCGCAATCGCTGGTGGCCTCCCGCAAGGCCACTTGGGAAATGCGCAAGGTCAACGCGCACCGCCGCGCCGACCTGGACGCGCTAGTGATCTCCAGGGAAAACCGCGACGACGCCAGCAACATCGCCGACTCGGCCCTGGCCGATTACCAGCACGCCCTGGCGCAACTGGAGGCCGCCGAACTCAACTTGAAACGCACGCGAGTGCTGGCGGCGGTGGACGGTTATGTCACCAACCTCAACGTGCACCGTGGCGACTATGCGCGTATCGGCGAAGCGAAGATGGCTGTGGTGGATATGAACTCGTTCTGGGTCTATGGCTTCTTCGAAGAAACCAAACTGCCCCACGTGAGGGTGGGTGACAAAGCCGATATGCAGCTGATGAGCGGCGAGACCTTGAAGGGCCATGTGGAAAGCATCTCCCGTGGCATCTACGACCGCGACAACCCCGAGAGCCGTGAACTGATCGCCGATGTGAACCCGACCTTCAACTGGGTGCGCCTGGCTCAGCGCGTGCCGGTGCGGATTCACATTGATGAAGTGCCGGAAGGCGTGTTGTTGGCGGCAGGGATTACCTGCACCGTGATCGTCAACCCAACACAAAACTAAACTGTGGGGGGGCTTACCCGCTCCCACAGTTGACCGCGTCAGGCTTTGATAAAGGTTTCATGCAGGTGTCGCCACAGCAGCGCGCCACTGGCCTGTTTCTCGAACACCACCGTGGCGCGGCGGTCGGTCTGGGTGCCGCTGTCGTCAATCTGATGCTCGCGATACGTCACCGTGGCGCCGCGCGCATGGCGGTCGATGCCGGTCATTTCACTCAAGGTGATTTTCAACCCCGGACGCATCCCGCCCAGACGCGTAAACAACGCATTGACCCCGGCCCTGTTGACCCGCGTACCGGTGGCGGGGGCGATCATGCTGAACTCGGGTGAGAAGCGCGCGAGCAGATTTTCCAGCGTGCCCTGAGGCGCAACCCCGGCAAACCATTGCTCGATCTCGACGTGGGTCTGGATCACTTCTTCAAAAAAATCGCTGTAGTCAATCATGCTTGGGCTCGCTGCAAGGGTGAAGCAGCGTGCGTACTCTGGAAGCATCCAGGCGCAACACTGCGAAAAGCGGCAACAGGGTCAGAGCTGCCGCCATCGTGAAGGTTATGGCGAAGGAATCCAAGGCCGACAGTATTGCACTGAGCACGGCGGCGCCGACGCAGAAGCTTACTTGACGGTTCATGTTCCACAACGCACTGGCGTGGCCCATGCGCTCGGCGGGAATATCCAGAAAGGCCAGAGTTTGCGCAGTGCTGCTGCACAGGCTGCCGCCCAGGCCCATCAAGACGTAGGCCGCAATAATCAGCGCGGGCTCGTTGAGCAACAGGATGCCAGCGCATTGCAGCGCTATGCCCGCCAGCAACAAGGGTTTGGGGCCGCAGCGATTGAAGAGTTTTTTGCTCAGGTAGATTGCCACTGCCGAGGCCAGCGCCCAGGGCAACATCAGCGCGCCGGTTTGGGTGGCGTCATAGCCCAAGCTGCGCACATAAAGGATGGCGATCAGACTGGTGCCGATAAACACCCCGGGTATGCACAGGTAGACGAGCATCGCCACGCGCAGCATCGGACTGGCAACCTGTTTGAAAATGCTGCTCAGGTCCAGAGGTGGGCGCACGCGGGTGGGCGCGTCGGGTTTTATCCACAACAAGGCCAGCAGCAGGGTCACCAAGGCCAGTGGCAAGTTGGCGTAGAAAATCCAGCGCCATGCCACAGTGTCGACAATCACCCCACCCAATGCTGGCGATAGTGCCGGCACCAGCAACGCCACCGACATCACCCGCGCCGTCAGCTGGCTGCGCTCGGCGGCGGGGAAGTGCCGGTAAGCCATGGCCTGGCCCACGGGAATCAGCAAACCGCCACCGAGCCCTTGCACTGCGCGCCAGCCTATCAACGCCTCAATGGAGCCGGCCTGGCCCACCATCACCGAGGCGCCGGCGAACAGCAGCAGGCTGGAAGCGATCAGGGTGCGCTCGCCCATGAGCGCCGCCAACCACACACTCAAGGGGATGATCACTGTCAGCCCGAGCATGTAGGCATTACTGATCCACGCCAACTGTGTGACCGAGGCGTGCAGCTCGCGGGCGATATCCGGGTAGGCGACGGTGGCAACAAACATGTTCACCAGGTCCAGGGCAAAACCCAATAAAAAGATCCAGGCGACTTTCGAGCGGTAGGTCATGAACGCGTTCCTGCAAGTGAAGCCGGCAGGGTAGGCCGCAAGCAGGGGTTGGGATACGCCGGTTTGCCTGCTAGTTTGTCAAAAATATTTTGACAAAGGAGGGCGTCCATCATGGTCAGCCTGGACCGTTTTGACACTTTCAAGGCTGTGGTCGAGGCCGGCTCGCTCACTGCTGCCGCGGACCTGCTGGGCCAGACTCGCGCCGTGGTCAGCTTCAACCTCAAGCGCCTGGAGGCGGAACTCGGCGTCACCCTGCTGACCCGCAACACCCGCCAACTGGCGCTCACCGATGCCGGCGAACGCTTTTACCTGCGCTGCACGCGCATGCTTGAAGAGGCCCGCCTGGCGGTAGAAGAAGCCCGCAGTGAACATGCCCAGCTCAAAGGCACCCTGCGCATCACCACCACTGTCGAATATGCCCTGGCTGTAGTTGCTCCGGCGGTAGAAGCCTTTCGACGCCTGCACCCGGACCTGAATATCCACTTATCCACATCCTCCACCCACGCCGACCTGATCTCCGAGCGTTTTGACGTGGCGATTCGGCTGGGGCGCCTGCTGGACTCCAATCATCGAGCGGTGCAGTTGTCGACGTTCGATGTGTTTGCTGTTGCGGCACCGCAGTTTGCCGGGCTTCAGACCCTGGAAGAGCTGGAGCAGATCCCCCGGTTGGGCCATGGCCGCTTGACCGAACTGAGCGTCACCGACCCGGCGGGCATTCAACATCAATACCGTGTCGGGCCTGCTGCGTTGGTGGCTGATAGTGCGGCAGTGCTCCAGGCATTTGCTGTGCGCGGCCACGGTGTGGCGATTCTGCCGCAATGGCTGGTGCAGGAAGACTTGGAGGCCGGACGGCTGGTGCGTGTGCTGGCGGATCATCGCTTCGCCCCCCAAGGGGTCTACGCGATGTACCCGGATACCCGGCACCTGCCGCTGAAGGTGCGGGCGTTTATTGATTTTATGAAGGGCTAGAGGCTGCCACTCAAACCAAAGCGCTTCTTCAACACCATCTCCAGCAAACCCTTTGGCAACAGTGCCGCCATCAATGGCAACGCGCGGCTGCCGTTGCCCGAACGCAACAGGCGTGGCGGTCGCACGTGCTGCACCGCCTTGAGCACGTCTGCAGCAAATTCACTGGCCGGGGTTGGCTTGTCCTGGGACGCTTGGCTGCGTGCCCGAATGCCCTCGCGCAACGGCCACCATGGTGACTGTTCGTGGATCAGCAATTCGGCTTGGGCGCCGGCATTCTTTGCAAAGCTTGTATTGATCGCACCAGGCTGCACTTCCATCACCTGCACGCCAAACGGTGCCAGCTCCATGCGCAGGGCGTCGCTTAACGCATGCACAGCGGCTTTGGACGCGCAGTAGGCGCCGGCAAACGGCGTCACCAATACGCCGGAAACGCTGCCGATATTCACCACCAGGCCCTTGTTGCGGCGCAGGGCGGGAAACAAGGCCTGGGTCACGCCGACGATGGAAAACACATTGGTTTCGAATTGGCGTTGCATCGCCTCGGTACCGCCGTCGAGCAATGGGCCCATGGCGCCGTAGCCAGCGTTGTTGATCAGCACATCCAACTCGCCCCACTGCTCGGACAAGCGTTGCAGGGCGGCGCTGTCGTTGACGTCCAGTTGTAGGGCATTAAAGCCTGCGGCGGTAAGCGCGGCGACATCATCGGGTTGGCGGGCGCTGGCCCATACCTCGAAGCCTGCGGCTTTGAACGCCTCGGCAAGGGCGCGGCCGATGCCGCTGGAACAACCGGTGATCAGTACGTTGGGCATGCATCATTCCTTTGTCAGTCCGAGAAACTGCCTTGCAGGTGCTCGGCGCGAAATTCCAGGGTTTGTGGGCGATAGCCGGGACGCAGCGGCGGGGTGGGCAGGCAGTCATCCCAAGTAGCGCCCGCCTGCAACTCGCCGGGGCCGCGATAGCGTGGGGCGGCGTAGACATTGTCGGCCAGGTTGACCGTATCGCCCGGTGCATAGGCGGCGACGCGCCAGCGCAGTTCGGTCAGTGGCACGTCGTTGCCGTTGTTCAGGGTCAGTTTTAAAGGACGGTCGGCCGGGCATTCCTGTGGGGCGTAGGTGATGCGCAGTTCAAGGCGCGCCAGTTGCGACGCTTCGCGGTTGTCCAGCCATACCACCCACACTGCGACAAACCCCAGGCCGACGGCCGCGGCCAACGATACCGGCAGCGCCTTGGCTGGGTAGCGCAGCAGCAGGATCAGCCAGGTGATGATCAGGAGAACGCCGAAGAACATGGAGACCACCTCGAATAGGGAACCAGCATCCTAACTTAAGCGTAGGTGGGATTGCTTAGCTTGAGCATTGTGTTGGCCGCACGGACGCCATCGCAGGCAAGCCAGCTCGATCGTTCCCACGCTCTGCGTGGGAATGCATCCCGTGACGCGTCACCCATGCACCGGATGTGAATCGGAACGCGGAGCGTCCCAGGCGGCGTTCCCACGCGGAGCGTGGGAACGAGCAGTAAAAAGCCCCCACCCAACCCACTGCGGATAGGGGACGCAATGGGCTGGGCGAGGGCTTCTTGTACGACTGTTTTACTGCGCGATAGTTTTCACCGATACACCACGTTCAACCGGTGTCGAGCGACCATAGATATCTTCGAAGCGCTCGATATCGTCTTCACCCAGATAGCTGCCCGATTGCACTTCGATGATCTCCAACGGGATCTTGCCCGGGTTGCGCAGGCGGTGCACCGAGGCGATCGGGATGTAGGTGGACTGGTTTTCGCAGAGCAGGAACACGTTGTCGTCACAGGTGACTTCGGCGGTGCCGCTGACCACGATCCAGTGTTCGGCGCGGTGATGGTGCATCTGCAGCGACAGGCACGCGCCCGGCTTGACCGAGATGTGCTTGACCTGGAAACGCCCGCCCATGTCCACCGAGTCGTAGGAACCCCACGGACGATAGACTTCGCAGTGGTTCTGGGTCTCGCTGCGGCCTTGCTCGTTGAGGGTGTTGACCATCTGCTTGACGCCCTGGACCTTGTCCTTGTGGGCAATCATCATCGCGTCTTTGGTTTCCACCACCACGATGTTGTCCAGGCCGATCACCGACACGAGTTTGCCGTTGCCATGCACCATGCAGTTGCGGCTGTCCTGGATCACCACGTCGCCTTTGCTCACGTTGCCGTTGGCGTCTTTATCGTTGACCGCCCACAGCGAGGCCCAGCAACCGACATCGCTCCAGCCAGCGGCCAAGGGCACGACGCAGGCGCGTTGGGTTTTTTCCATCACGGCGTAGTCGATGGAATTGTCCGGGCAGCAGGCGAAGGTGGCGTCGTCGAAGGTCACGGTATCGGCGGTCTGCTCGCTGCGCTCCAGGGTCAGCACGCAGGTGTCGTAGATGTCCGGGTCATGCTTTTTCAGCTCTTCGAGGAAGCGGCTGGCACGGAACAGGAACATGCCGCTGTTCCAGAAGTAGCCACCGCTTTTGACGAACTCGACCGCACGTTTTTCATCGGGTTTTTCCACGAACTGTTGCACGCGGCTCACGCCTTCAGGCAGCAGCGAATCGTTGGTGGACTTGATGTAGCCGTAGCCGGTCTCCGGGCGGGTGGCCGGCACGCCGAACAGTACCATCTCGCCCCGCTCGGCGGCCACGGTGGCCAGGGCCAGTGCGCGTTGCAGGGCTTTCTGGTCGTCGATCACGTGGTCGGCGGGCAGTACCAGCATCAAATCGTCACGGCCTTCGTTGACCAGCATCATCGCGGTCAGGGCCACCGCCGGCGCAGTGTTGCGGCCGAAGGGTTCCATCAGGATGCGCTGGCAGTCGAGCTTGCGTGCGCTCAGTTGCTCGTTGACGATGAAACGGTGATCTTTGTTGCAGACCACGATGGGGGCGTCCATGCCTTCGAACACCAGGCGCTCCAGGGTTTGCTGGAACAAGGTGTGCTCGCCGGTCAGTGCCAGGAACTGCTTGGGGAATTGTTTACGCGAAAGCGGCCAAAGACGTGAGCCGCTACCACCGGAAAGGATTACTGGGATCATGGTGTTTCTCCTTGAATCGATATGGGTCAGAGCTACGAAGGTTTGTCGTTTCACTCTTGTTTTTGTCTCGGTCCTGAGTTGAACCCCGGTCAGTGTGGGAGCTAGCTTGCCTGCGATGGCGCCTACAAGACCGCCATCGCAGGCAAGCCAGCTCCCACAAGGGGGCGTGTCAACTCAGGGAAATAATCAGCGGGTCGACACTGGGCGTTTCACCCACACTGGCGACAGGCTCGAACCAGAACCGGTGACATACAGCACCGCCGCTTCACCGCGTTCCAACGCAACCGGCTTCACATCACCGACTTTCTTGTCACCGTCATACAGCGCCAGGCTCACTTTCACCGGGTTGATCTCACGCTCGCCACGGCCCTTGGCGGCCACCGACTTGACCACATCGGTCTTGCCGTCGGCGGTCTTCAAGGTCAGGGCCTTGTCGCTGAGGTTCTGTACGCGCACCAGGGATTTCTGCTTGTTCTTGAACGGGGGCTCTTCAATCAACTGCGGCTGGCCGCTGCCACTGTTGACCAGGGTGTAGTAGTGGTCGGCAGCCAGTTTGACCGGCAAGGTCTGGCTGCCGACCTTGGCGCTGTAGTCGCCGCCCGGCATGAAGCTGAAGTCGCTGCTGGCCAGTGGCGCAACGTCGCTGAGGTTGGTGCTGCCGACGGTGGCGCTGACTTCCTGGTTGCTGGCGTTGTAGATACGTACAAAGCTGGAGCCTTTTGGTGCAGTCGGGCCGTACAGGGCGGCGTCACCGGCAGCGAAGGCCGACAGGGATACGAAGCTCAAGCCCGCTGCGATAGCCAGGGTTTTAGCGAGACGACGAGGAGTAGTAGTGAAAGTCATGTGAGTTACCTCTCTTTCAGTTTTGCGCCCGGTCGGGCGTCTCGGATTTAGGTGTGTTGATTGCCATGTTCTGTTGGCGCGAACCGGCTTGTTTAAGCTGCGCAACCCAGGCTGGGTCGGCATCACCGATTTCGTTATTCACGGGCAGATAGCGTTCAGGAAACTCCCAGATCAGCACCTGGGGCGGGCTGTTCTTGAAGTCATCACTTTTGAGATAGCTGAGCATCGGCAGGATCGGGCCATGGCCGTCTTCGGCGTAGCTGACTACGTCGCTGTGCAAGGCTTGCTTGAGTGCACCGACGAAGTTCCAGTTGGGGTTGGCGCTGTAGCTGGTGCCGACCAGTGCCACCGGGGTTTCGCTGTCGCTGAACAGCGCGTCATCACCTTTCTCTTCGGCCAGGTGGGTGACACGTTTTTCCAGCGGCTCTTTAGGTGGCATCAGGTTTTCGAACAGCGGGTCCAAGGGCAGGAACAAACGCAGGTCGCCTTTATGCGGTTCGGTTTTCTCGGCCTCGGTGACAAAACGCTGCGGCTCGCCGCTCAGTGGGGTCTTGTCGGCAATCGCCTTGGCCAATTGCTTGGCGGCGACTTCGGCACCGTCCGGGGTCCAGTGGGTATCGGTACGCAGGAACACCTGCTTGCCGGCGAGCTTGGCCTGTTGCAGCGGGCCGAGCAGGTCTGGCGCCGGGATGTTGTCTGCCGCCACGCGAGCGTGGAAGTCCTGGTACAGGTTGGCGTGGATGCTCGCCGGTTTCACCTCACCCAGGTGTTCCGGATACAGGCGCACCTTGGCCGGCACGATCGCCATCACCAGTTGGATGCCCTGGGCCTTGAGCTTCTGGCGTACGCCTTCGACCAGCGCGTAGTTGCCTTGCAGGTTCTGGTCTTCGTTGACGGCGGGGTTGAATTCCTCGTCGCTGTACAGCCAGTGATCGCGGCCCAGCACCACGCCAGGGCGGCCTTCATTGAACAACTTGTAGTCCAGCGCCGCCCACAGGTTGGTGCCCAGGCGCTTGATCGGGAACTCGTCGTCGTAGTGGGTCTCGACGGCTTTGGTCCAGCGACCGTTGAGCACGGTGGCATCGGCGTTGGTGCTGAAGCCAAAGAAGCTGCGCAGCGACCAGGCGCCGAGTGCCAGCAACAGCACCAGGAACAGGCTTATGTAGAGGACGCGTAATGAACGGGTCATGGTCGGCTCCCTCAGAATTGGAAGTAAAGGAACGGCGAGAAACTCTGCGCCGACAGTTTCAGGATCGACGCCACGAACAGCAGCAGCACCGCCGCGCGCATGGCGTAGCGTGGCCAGTCAGCGGTCCAGTAGGCCGGTTGCACGGCAGCGTCACGGCCCACGCTGAAACCGGGCTCGTGGATGCTGCCAGGGTTGTCGCCCGGTACGGCCTTGATCAGGCTCGGGTCGGCTGGCTTGGCCTTTTCGGCAGGGCGGTTGGTGTAGAAGTCGCGCAGGCCGAAGAACGCCAGCGTTGCATAGGCCACCACCAGGGTTGCCACTTGCAGGCCGGTAAGGTTGGCGCGGTTGAGTTCCGACAGTGACCACTCGCCAAAGCTGAACATCGCACCGTACATACGCCCGGCAACGTGCAGGTTTTCGGCGCGGAAGATCACCCAGCCCATCACCACCAGCAGGAAGGTGAAGGCCCAGCGCAGCACATTGAAACTGCGCGGTGCGGTGTTCAGCCCGATGGCTTTTTCAATCGCCAGCCACATGCCGTGCCAGGCGCCCCACACGATGTAGGTGATGTTCGCGCCGTGCCACAAACCACCGAGCAGCATGGTCAGGAACAGGTTGCGGTAAGTGGTCAGGGTGCCTTTGCGGTTGCCGCCCAGGGTGATGTACAAGTAGTCACGCAGCCAGGTGGACAGGCTGATGTGCCAGCGCCGCCAGAACTCGGTGATCGACTGGCTGATGTAGGGCTGCTTGAAGTTTTCCATGAAGCGAAAACCCATCATCAAGCCCAAGCCAATGGCCATGTCGCTGTAGCCGGAGAAGTCGAAGTACAGCTGCGCGGTATAGGCCAGCGCGCCGAGCCAGGCATCGCCTGTAGTGGGGTTTTGCAGGGCGAAGCAATGGTCGGCCACCACCGCCAGGGTGTCAGCAATAAAGACCTTCTTGATGAAACCCTGCATGAACCGCGTGCAGCCCTCGGAGAATTTATCCAGGGTGTGGGTGCGGTTGTTGAACTGATCGGCCAGGTCGCGAAAGCGCAGCACGGGACCGGCGATCAGGTGCGGGAAAATCGCCACGAACGCCGCAAAGTCGATGAGGTTGCGGGTCGCCGGGGTGTCGCCACGGTACACGTCGATGATGTAGCTGATGGACTCGAAGATGTAGAACGAGATCCCGATCGGCAACAGCACGTGAGTGAGGATGAACGGCTCCAGGCCTGCCGACTTCATCATTACATTGATGCTGTCGACGCCGAAGTTGGCGTACTTGAAGTAGCCGAGGATGCACAGGTCGACCGCCACCCCGAGCAACAGCCAGCGCTGCGCCGGCTTGGTGCGTACACCGGCGGCACCGACCTTGAGGCCGATCCAGTAGTTCCACAGCGTGACGGCTGCGAACAGCGCCAGGAAGTCCACTCGCCACCAGGCGTAGAACACGTAGCTGGCAATCAGCAGCAGCAGATTGCGATAGCGTTGCCCGCTCAAATAGTACAAGCCGAGAAAGATCGGCAAGAACAGAAACAGGAACACATTGGACGAGAAAACCATCCCGATCTCTCCATGTTTAACCAACAGTCAAGGGCCAGAGCCCCCCCAAACCCCCCCACGATGTCGGGGGAGGTTGTGATCGTTCCCACGCTCTGCGTGGGAATGCCTCTTGTGGCGCTCTGCGCCACGCTTTGGGACGCACAGCGTCCCGTGCTGCATTCCCACGCAGAGCGTGGGAACGATCAGCGACTAGCTGCCTTTGTTGCCTTTTTCATGCGCCGGGTCGTAGACCTTGGTCAGGTCACCGCCCAGGCGGAAGGTCTTGAACGGTTGCATGCCATGCTTGCGTTCGATCACATCCGGTGCGCAGGTGTAGAGGGTGCAGAAGGGCTCAAGCCAGGCAAATTTCGTGTCTTCCTTGAGGTCCTTCATGTCCTGCTCTTTGCCGTTCTTCTGCTCGAAGATGTCCGGGTCTTTCACCCCGGCCAGCACCTTGTCGCCCAGGCGCTTGAGCGCGCTGTTGTTTTCCTGGCGCAGGTCCACGCCGTTGACCAGCGCAAAACTGGCGATCATCGACAGCGGCGGCAGCGCGTAGTTGTGGTACGACAGGGCGCGTTGCTGGCGCTTCAATTCGTTCGGCAGGAAACCCTGGTCATCGACCTGGTTCACGCCGACCTTGTATTCCTTCACCGCCCAGTCAAACAGGTCGCGGCGGTTGGTAGCGATGGACGTTGCCATCACCGACCAGGCGGCCCAGTACGAGTGGTTGTTAGTTTTTTCCAGGGGCAGGTTGTCCCAGTCGCTCACCACCTGGTCGGCCAGCTTGTTGAACCAGGCTTCGATCTGCTGGGCTTCCTGCGGGTGCTTGGCCAGTGGCTGCGACTCGGAGAACTTCAGGCGCACATAGGCCGAGGCCATGCTGCCCAGCGCCCATTTGCGCATGGACTTGCCGGTGTGATTGAAGTCCTTGGACATCAACGCATCGGCCTTGGCCCATGACACCAGCCAGTTCAGGGTGCATTCGAGCTGCTGTGGACGGCCGTCGCGCATGAACTGCATCACCCGTTTGCTGGTGTCTTTTTCCAGCTTGGTGATGTCGGCGGTGCTGTCGCGAAAGGCTTTTTCCGACTGCACATTCAGGGTCGAACGGGCCTTGTCGGAACCTTCGTACTTGCTGCGAAACTGCAACGGCCCGGTGTAGGGCGTTGGCATGCTGTCGCAATCATTCTTGAAATCGCCGGTCTTGAACGCTTCGATCGGTGCGAAATAGCCCTGGGGTGGACGCAGTGGCGCCGCTGCATTGACGGAACCTGCGAACATGGCCAGGCCCAGCAGGCCAGGGAGCAATAACTTTTGCATAAGTAACCTCACTTCCCGAGTTGGGCGGTCTGCTGACCACCGCTTGGGAATACGTTGCGTGTGCAAATTTTCGCTTCAACCTTCTGCGCCGCAGCGCCCGCTTCGGGGCCCTGCACTTCCACGGCCAGCAAGTTCTGCGAGGCCCAGTCTTCATCGGTGCGCAGTTCAAAGGCGAAACGCCCGTCTGTATCGGATGTTTCGGGTTTCTCGATCTTGATGTCCTCGTGGCGCCCGTTCATGTACCAGAGGGTGGCTTGCAAGGTTTTCACCGACGGATCGGCGAAGCGGATATCGACCTGATGGTTGGCGTTGCGCAGGTCTTTGTTCGCGCTGTTGACCATCAGTTCGTTTTTGCCCGGTTTGAGCGTGGTGCTGGCCGACATCTGCGCGGTCTTGCCTTCGCAGCCGTTGTCCAGCAGCGCCATCATCTGGCGGTAGATGGTTTCCTGGTCGAGGCGGTACAGCGGCGAGAATTCCCAGATCAGTATCTTCGGTGGGCTCTTCTGGAATTCATCGCTGCCCAGGTACTGCAGCATCGAGCCTTCCAGGCCACCGCCGGGGAAGGCGACGTTGAGGATGTCAGCGCCGATTTCTTCTTCGAGGAAGCCGGCGAAGTTGTAGTTCTTGCCGCTGTGGCTGGTGCCCACCAGGGTGATCTGCGGGTTGCCCGAATCGCCGAACAGGTCGCCGTCACCGGCTTCGCCCTTGGGTTCGGTGGTGAACTGGTCCATGTACTGGATCGCATAGCTGGTGCCGCACAGTTGCCCGGCCATGTTGTGCAGGGTGCCGGTCTTGCCCATGCGGCCCGAGCGCTTGGTCTCGAATTCGCGCTTGGGAATCTCGGCATATTCCGGCATCTGCTTGACCTTGGCCGCGACGATTTTCGCGGTGCGCTGGGCGCCGTACGGGGTCCAGTGCTGGTCGCCACGGAAGTAGAAATCGTGGGCCGGCAACTCATCCGGCAGTTGCTCGTTGGTCAGCGGCGACAGGTCTGGCACCACGTAGCCCATCTTGGCGAATCGGCCGAGCATGGTCTTGTAGTTGGTCAGGGCCTTGTCGAAATCGTACCTGGCCTTTTCCTCAGGGTTGAGCTTGTTGCGGTTTACCAGGCCACGGGTCGGCTGGTAGACCACCACCAGTTCCACGCCCTTGCTCTTGAACGCATCGTGCAACTGCTGCATGCGCTTGTAGCCGGCCGGGGTGGTGTCGAACTCGGTGCGCAGGTCTTCCTGGGTACGGAACAGCCAGTCGCCCTGGGCTTGCACCAGGGTGGTGAAGTTCTGCTGGTAGCGCGTGGTGTAGTTTTTCGCGTCATGGGCGGCCGGGCACAGGCTGCAGCAGGGTTCAGCGGTGAAGGTAGGAGCTTTGACTTCATCGGCGCGTACGCCCTGGCTGGCCGCCAGCAGGCCGAGGGTCAGACCCGAGAGGCTCAGCAGTTTGATCATGTGTGGGTGCATAAGGGTCATCCTCAGTCCTGCAATTCGGTCTGGCGTTCGACGGGGTCGATCAGCACGGCTTTCTGCTGGCGAACCAGCAGGTCGAGAATTTCTTCCTGGCGGTCGCCCAGGATGCCGGAGAAGCTGATGCCGCTGGATTTGGTCGGCGCCAGCATCGACACGCGATACAGCTCGATACTCAACGGCGAGTCGATGGACAGCGGCCCGCTGCCGTTACCCGCCAGTTCACCGCCGACCACGATCAGCGAGACCTTGGCGTCGAACGGGTCGAGGGCGATGTCGCGGTCGGTGTCGGTCAAGTCCTTGATGTGGCCGTACACGCCGGTCAGCCCGTTGGCCATCGAGGTGTTTTCGTAGAGCTTGATGTTCACGCTGTTACGCACGCGGATCCCGTGGCGACGGTTGCTGATCACCTTGTTGCCCCACAGCAGGTTGTCGCCGCTCTCATAGAGGGTGATGCCGTCGGTGTGGTTGCGGTAGATCTCGTTGTCGGCGATCAGGTTGTTCACGCTGTTACGGTCGATCACCAGGCCCGAAAGCTTGTTGTCATAGCTGCGGTTGTTGAAGATGAAGCTGTCGTTCACTTCCCGGGAAATGATGATGCCGTGCTTCTTCTTGGTGCCGTACACGGTGTTGTCCGCGATGATCAGGCCGTGAGAACGGTCATGGGGGTCAATGCCGTAGACGATGTTGTCTTTGTAGGTATTGCCCTTGATCACAAAGCCCGTGGTCTCGTAGCAGTAGAAGCCGTACCACATGTCCGAGAACTCGGAGTCGATGATCCAACCGGTCGGCTCGGGGCGCTTGAGCACCTTGGCCATGTTCGGCGTGTACTGGGAAATACTCACCCCGTACGACTTACTGTTGGCGTAGCCGAAGCTGGCCATCTTGGTCTTGGAGATGTAGGTCTCGGTGCCGCCCCAGGCCAGCAGGAATGGGCGGAATTCCTTGGCTGACTTGAACAGCGCCGGGCCATTGGTTTTTTCATCCCAGCCGGTGACCTTGGTGTCGCGCACGAACAGCTGGCCGTCGTTGATCAAAAACGAACCGGCTTGTTGGGACAGGCGCAGTTCCTGGGTATTTTTGTCGATATCGAGGATGCCCTTGCGACCGACCACGATCGGCAGCTTGGCCAAAAAGACACCCGGCGACGTTTCGCTGAAGTACTGCTTGGGCACCTTGCCCAGCAGGTCCTTGAGGTTCATGTAGCCGTCATCGACGAAGATCGCCTGGGGAATGCCATGCTGGCGCACCACCCATTCGGCCATCTTGTTATCGCCGCCGATAAAGTCCTTGAGCGCGTCTTCTTGCATCATGCGGCGGATGCTGATTTTGCCCGCCTTGGTCTTGACGATTTTCTTTTCCATCGCCTGCGCGGTGTAGCCCGACAGGTCGGGCAGCGCCGGTTTGGCCATTTCCAGCGGCGCGGTGGGCGGGCTGGAGATGGTGTAAGTTTTGGCCTGTTGCAGTTCCTTGGCGATGATCGGCGCCTTGGCCGCCGTATCGGCAAACGCTGTGGCGCTGGCCATCAGCATTGCCGCGACGAGTAGGCTTTGAGCATTCATGGCGCAGGCTCCCATCAGAATTTCCAGACCACGTCGACAAACGCGCGGTGCATGTAGGAGTCGACCTGGCTGCCATAGGCATCGCCGGGCTTGAACACGCCGGCACGCAAACGCACCAGGGCTGAAGGCTCGTCGATCGACTGGCTCAGCGCCGCTGGCAGCAAGCCTTTCTTGAAGTACTTGGTGACCACCAGGTCCATTTCTTGGCCGAGGTCTTTCTTGCCGTCTTCCAACGGCAGGGAGGTGCTGGAGAGGATCGCGCCGGTGACGTCATCGGTGTTGTTCTGCACCGCGTCGATGCCGTTGCTGCCCACCGGCTTGTTGCCGTCCACGCGCCAGAACTTGTGGTACACCAGGCTGGCGTCATAGTCCTCGCGCAGCTGCCAGGAACCGAACAGGCTCATGGACTGCATGTTGTTCATTTCGCCGCGAAACGCTTCACCAAAGCGATGCACACGGGACTGGGTGCCGGTCCAATTCGAACGGTTGCTTTGCAGGCCGTTCTGTTCGTACTCGGCACTGGCGCGCGAGTACGCGGCACCCACTTGCCACTGCGGATCCAGGCGCAGGCGCACGCCGATATCGGTGGCCCAGCCGCTGACGTCATCGCTGCGTTTGGCGGAGGTGGGGCGGCTGCCGTCGGCGTTCAAGGCGTTGACCTTGTCGCGGTCGCCTTTCATGCCGGTGATGCTCGCCCAGTAGTTGACGGTGTTGGTGTTGCGCCAGTTGTAGGCGTCGCTATTGGCTTCGATGCCCAGCCAGGTGAGGTCGCCGTTTTCGCGCTTGTCCAGCGGGTCGCTGGCCACACCCGGTTCGGCGTAGTCGAGCTTGCCGTCGTCGTGGGTGTGGTGGCCGCGCAGGCCGATCCACTGGCCCGGTGTCCACTGGTAGGCGGCGTCGGCGTAGAAGTGCTGGCGGTCCTTGTCGACCGGCGACAATTCCTTAAGGTCGGTGCGGTATTCGCTGAAGCGTTCGGCGGCGCCGACATTGGCCTTGAGCAAGGTGGTGTCGAAGGTCCAGTTCAACGCTTCGATGTTGGTGTCGCGCCACTGGCCGTCGTCATTGCGCAGGCGCTGGCGGCCGAACTTGAGGATCTCGCCGGGGTAGGGCGTGAAGCCGCTGTAGCCGACCCAGAACTCACGCAGGGCCAGGTAGTTTTTCTTGGCCTTGCGGTCGTCGTTGCTCGACTGCTGCTCGGTGGTGTCATCGGCCGACGGTTGCAGGGTGTCGGTCTCGATGATGTCGCTAGACACCACTGCCTGGCCCATGGCGTAGGCGCTCCACGCGCCGCTTTCGCCGTAGATCCAGGGGCGCAGGTCGAGGCCGATGCCGTTGACGTCGCCGCCTTTCTGGGTGCCCAGGTCGCGGTCATCTTCAGACTGCGCGGTGGCTTTGACTTCCAGGCCGAAGTTCTTCGCTTCGGTGAGCGCGGCCAGGGTCGGGCACGACCACAGCAGGGCGAAGGACAGGCCGATACCGGCCTTGACGAATGGGTTGAGCTTCATAGGGATTCCTCGCCGTCTTCTTCTTGCAGGGCGTGCAGTTGCAGCGTGCTTTGGGCCAGGGTGCCGCGGGCGGCCAGTTCCTGTTGCACCAGGCGTTGGCCTTCGGCGCGTTGCGCAGGCGTCAGCGGCGCTTCGAGCTGGGTGGCCAGGTCATTGGCTTCTGGCGTGTCCTGGGCCTTGGCCAACTGGCTGAAGACATAGGCGTTCAATGGGTCGGGCTTGGTGCCCTTGCCTTGGGAAAACAGTTGGGCAATGGCGAAGTCGGCGCTGTTCTGGCCGTTGCGCGCTGCGGTCAGCAAGTGGTCCAGGGCTTTTTGCGGGTAAACCTTGCCCAGGTAGCCACGGCGGTAGATCTGGCCGAGGTAGTAATCGGCGGCCACTTCACGGCCCACGGCTTTCTCGAAATGCGCCTCGGCGGCCTTGGCATCGGCGGGCACCCACTTGCCTTCGTAGTAGAGCTTGCCCAGCAGCAATTCGGCGCGTGGCTGGTCGGCGGCGCGGCCGTTGTCCAAGTACTTCATCATCTGCTCGACATCGCCTAGTTCGGGGAAGTCGTAGAGCAGTTGCGCCAGGCTGACCCAGGACGCCGGGTAGCCGGGGGCGATTTTTTCCAGCAACGCCTGGGCGGTTTTCTCGTCCGGGGTACCGAGGGTGGCATCGCCGAGTACGCGGGCGACGCTGTCGACGCGCTGGGCGGTGACGGTGCCACGGCTTACGCCTGCTTCCATTTGCTTGAGCAGTTCGGCCTGTTGTTCCGGCTGCTGTTTTTTCTGATAGACCGTGGCCAGTTCGACGTAGCAGATATCGGTGGTGTTCAGCGCGGCTTTGCAGATGCGCTCCACATCATCCAGATGCTGGTCGTAGGTACCCTGGGTGCGATACAGCAGCACCTGGGCCAGGCCGGCCTCCGGGTAACCCGCCGCCTGCCATTGGCTGATCTGCTGTTGGGCATTCACATTGGGGAAGCTGTGGGGGTATTGCAGGTACAGCATCGCCAGCGGGATCAAGGTGTTGCCTTCGCCATTGGCAAAGGCTTTTTTCAGCAGGCTTTCGGCTTCATGGTGCTCGGCCTCAGTGGCGCCCGGCTTGGCCGCCAACAGGCGACCCAGGCGTGCCTGGGCGCGGGGCGAGGTGTCTGCGGCCGCACGGTAGGTGGCTTCGGCCTGCTTGATTTGCGCTGGGTCGCGGGTGCCGACCTGGATATCGGCCAGGCCCACCTGGGCCTCGCTGTAGCCCAGTTCCGCCAGTTGCTGGTAATTCTGCTGGGCGGTGACGGTGTCGCCGCGTTTCAGCGCTTCATTGGCCAGGCGCTGGTCGGGCAGGCCGGCGCAACCGGCCAGGCTTACGGCCAGTGCCAGCGCGCAGTACGCAGAGGCCAGGTGAAATTTGCTCTGTGTGGGAGCTGGCTTGCCTGCGATGGCATCGCTGCGGTGCAACTGATGCACCGAGTCGCCTGCATCGCGGGCAAGCCCGGCTCCCACAGAGGTCAGCGGTGTTGTTGGAATAGAGTTCACAGGCATGTCCTCGCTTACAGACCGTGAGCCATGGCTTTGTCGATCAGCCAGTTCAGCGATGGGCCACGGTCGCTGGTGACTTCCACCGGGCGGCCGGCGTAGGTGCTGTCCAGCGGTGCGTCGGGCTTGATCTGCACACGGATGTCAGAGGACAGGTCGGCGCTGTTCAGGCTGGTGCTGCTGACGATGGTGCCGGTGCGAACCTGTTCTTCGTCGGCGACCTGGAAGCTCACCGGGGTACCTGGGCGCACATCACCGAACTGGCGATAGCTGAAGCGCGCTTCCACATTGGCCTGGCTGCCGCGTGGCACCAGTTGGAAGATCACATCGCCCTTGCTGGCGTACTGGCCGTCGGCGACCAGTTGCTGGGCGACCACGCAGTCGCACGGCGAAGTCAGGGTGCCGGTCATTTGCTTGCCGAACAGCTCTTCAACCTTGGCCGGTTGCAGTTGGTCTTCGTCCAGGTGGCCCTTGAGTACGTCGAGCATACTGGTGCTGAACGTCGCCAGTGGCGCGCCCTTGGCCGCAACCGAATCACCTTTGAGCAGGCTCTGCACGGTGCCGTCACGGGGCATGGTCACGTTCATGCCCGGTACGCTGACGAGGCCGGCCTGGGCGTGGCTGACGAAGTACATGCCGTAGAGCGACTTGACCACAAAGCCGAAGGCTGCCAGGCCGACCAAAAAGATCGCCAGGCTGAATGTCACGGCGCGCAGGCGACCGAACGCAGTCATGCCGCTGCCGCCGTCCTTGACCTTGCGTGCCTTGGTGAAGTTGTCGCGTTGCAGGGTCGCGAGTACGTCGCCCATGGTCACGATGTCGCCGGACAGGTGCGAAGTGATCAGGTGACGCAGGGTAGAAATATCCTGGGCATCGAGGTTCTGAAACTGGCAGCCGGTGCGGCCGGTCTGGCGGTCGTAGGAGCGGATCTGCAGCTCCACGTCCATGGCCAGGCCGAGGTTGTCGATCACGAACTGCAGGCGGCCCTTGTGCACTTGGCCGATGGTGAGCGGCTGGGTGGCGGTGAAGGCCAGGCCGCCGGCGGACAGGTCGATAACCTTTGCTTCGGTCGGCGTGCGGTCACTGTTGAAGAAGCGCAGCTTGGCCGGGATTTTCACCCGGGCGTGTTGGCGCTGGGCTTCGGATTCGTGGACAACGTTGGCGTTTACTTGGCTGTTCATAGTATTCGATTTCCTAGTTAATTCAGGCTTGGCAGGGTCAGACCATCATCAGCAACACGGCAACGAAGATGCTGCCGGCGGAGAAGGTCATGGTCCGAGACGACCAGGTGTTGAACCAACGTTGAAAGCTGGCCAAATCGCGGGTCAGTTTGGTGTCCTGGCGGGTCCAGGACTGTTGATCAAGGCGGAAGAACACGTAGATCTTCACCAACGCGCCCATGATCTGGTTGTAATAGAGAATCAGCGGGTAGGCCGGGCCGATCTTGTGGCCGGAGCATGACAGCAGCAGGGTGAGGATCAGGCGGGTGATGCCGATCCACAGCAGGTAGGCGAGGATGAAGGCGCCGCCGTACTTGAAAGTGGCAATCATCGCTACGGTCAGGCCGAGCAGGGAGGTCCACATCGACACGCGCTGGTCGAACAGCACCACGCTGGTGAACAGGCCCAGGCGACGCACGCCCAGGCCGAGGGCACGGGAGTTCTGGCGCAAGTTGTTGCCGTACCAGCGGAACATCAGTTTACGGCTGGCCTTGATAAAGCTCTTTTCCGGCGGGTGTTCCACGGTGTTGATGGCGGCGTCCGGCACGTAGAAGGTGTCGTAGCCCAGGCGCATCAGGCTGAACCAGCTGGACTTGTCATCGCCGGTGAGGAACTTGAAGCGGCCCAGGCGCCAGTGTTGCAGCGAGTCGCTTTCCACATCGGCGATAAAGCCCGGGTCAGTCACTACGCTGGCGCGGAATACCGACATGCGCCCGGTCATGGTCAGCACGCGCTTGGACAGGGCCATGGAGCACATGTTGATGTGGCGTTGGGCAAAGCGCAGCTTGTGCCACTCGCTCATGATGTAGCCGCCGCGCACTTCGCAGAATTCGTTGGTGGTCAGGCCACCGACATTGCCGAACAGCTGGAACCACGGCACGGTCTTGCGCACTACGCCTTCGGCGAGCACGGTGTCGCCATCGATCACGGCCACCACGGCGCGATCGTCCGGCAGGTGGCGGGAGATGGCGCGGAAACCAAACGCCAGGCCGTCGCGTTTGCCGGTACCGGCGATGCGCACGAAGTCGAGCTTGACGTGAGCCGGCGGGTTGAGCTTTTCCCAGAGGCTCTTGACCAGCAGCTCATCGGACATTTCCACCAGCGAGCACACCACGGTGGTGGGAAAGCCGCAGTCGATGGCTTCACGAATCACCGAGCTGTAGACCTGGGCGGTGGTCAGCGCGTCGATACGGAAACTGGTGACCATCAGGAACACATGGGACGGGTCGGCGGCCTTGCCCAGCTTGCGCACTTTGCGGCGCAGGTGCGGGTACACCACGTAGAGAAACAGCATGCCGCGAAAGAAATGCGTCGCACCCATCGAGTAGCGCCAGATACCCACAGCGCCAATCAGGAAAATAAAATTCTTCGATTGCGAATCGAAGGTACTCGCCGGCAACAGCAGGGCGAGACCCATCAGCAGGCTGAGAAAGAACAGCCAGCCGGCCGATTGCAGAAATACATGTTTTAACTTGGACATAAGCGTCATCCGCAAGGTGAGGAGGCTTCAGGCTGCAAGCGCTGGGGATAAAGCCACTGGCAGCCTGAAACTTGCCGTTGCTGTTACCAGCAAATACCTTCGGTACGGCCGCTCACGCTGGTGGCCTTGGACATGAAGCCCACCAGGTCGACCACTTGCTTGCCTTCCGGAGCGTTATGCGCCAGGGCACGGAACTTCTCGTCACGGTTACCGAGGATGATCACGTCGGAGTTGTTGATCACATCATCGAAATCCGAGTTGAGCAGGGACGACACGTGCGGGATCTTGCCTTCGATGTAGTCCTTGTTCGCGCCGTGCACGCGGGCGTATTCGACGTTGCTGTCGTAGATGCTCAGGTCGTAGCCCTTGCCGATCAGCATTTCCGCCAGTTCTACCAATGGGCTTTCACGCAGGTCATCGGTGCCGGCCTTGAAGCTCAGACCCAGCAGCGCAACTTTGCGTTTGTCGTGGCTGGAGACGATGTCGAAGGCGTTCTGTACCTGGGACTCGTTGCTGCGCATCAGCGAATTGAGCAGCGGTGCTTCCACGTCCAGGGAGCCGGCGCGGTAGGTGAGGGCACGCACGTCTTTGGGCAGGCACGAACCGCCGAAAGCGAAACCTGGGCGCATGTAGTACTGGGACAGGTTGAGGGTCTTGTCCTGGCAGACCACTTCCATCACTTCACGACCGTCAACGCCGACGGCCTTGGCGATGTTGCCGATCTCGTTGGCGAAGGTGACTTTGGTGGCGTGCCATACGTTGCAGGTGTACTTGATCATTTCGGCAACGGCGATGTCCTTGCGGATGATCGGCGCGTCGAGTTCTTCGTACAGCGATTGCAGCACATCGCCGGAGGCTTTATCGAACTCGCCGATAACGGTCATCGGTGGCAGGTCGTAGTCGGCGATGGCAGTGGATTCACGCAGGAATTCGGGGTTGACCGCAACGCCGAAGTCGACGCCGGCTTTCTTGCCGGAGCAATCTTCCAGGATCGGGATTACCACGTTGGCGACGGTGCCCGGCAGTACGGTGCTGCGCACCACGATGGTGTGGCGGGTGGTCTTGTCACGCAGCACAAAACCAATCTCGCGGCATACCGACTCGATGTAGTTCAGTTCCAGGTCACCGTTCTTCTTGCTTGGCGTGCCGACGCAAATCATCGACAGGTCGGTATCGCGAATCGCCTCGGCGAAGTTGGTAGTGCCACGCAGTCGGCCCGTCTGGATACCCTGGCTCAACAGCTCGCCCAGACCCGGTTCAACAATCGGCGACTTACCGGCATTGATCAGGTCGATCTTTTCCTTGGAAATGTCTACGCCGACCACTTCGTGGCCACGGGCAGACAGGCAACCGGCACACACTGCGCCAACGTAACCCAAACCAAATATGCTGATGCGCATCGCAATTACCTCTTTGTTTAATTCATGCCATTAAATGGCCGGAGTTCATGTTTGCAAGCGTCACTGATGCCGCGAAAGTTAGGCGAATAGACGCCGACTTACCGCGTGCAGGCATGTTGAATAACGAGTGACTAACTATTGCACTCAAGTTGTGCGCAACGAGGCCTTATTATTGGGGCTTGCCCTGAAATGCAGCCGTGCTTCCTTGGAGGAAGGCTCCGGCGCCGGTGCGGCAAGGTTTTGATGCAGGCAAAATGCCTTTTTTATCAATGCCTTGTGTGTTTGCACGGGCTCATTTAGGTCAGCGCTGCCTTGGCCTGCAGGGGATAGCAATGCGTACTTATCGCCACCCTTAACTCGATCAGTTGATGTTATGACCATAGAGCCAAAGTGCTTTATTACAATTTGGCTACTTCCGTTGGTCGCTATGTAAGTCATCTCTTACGTAAGCAGAGAATTTCGTTACCGGTGGTATGAGCGGTGCTTCAGGACGAAGTTCCGGGCCACTCATCCCCTTTCCCGAAATTTTTTGAAATATTAGAAAAGATGGCACTGGTACTATATTGATAGCACTTGCTATTTAGGCCAGTAGTTATGGGGAGTTGGTGCGAGGGGATAGTTTTGTGCCACTACCGTTTAAAAAAAGTGGTGCCACTACGAAAAAAACCGACGGGTGTCGAGTGAAGAAATCGTTAGGGTTGTGTCTGGATGTTTTTCTGGCGCCAAATAAATGACGATTGATGGGGTGGAATGCAGGCAAAAAATGTGGGAGCTGGCTTGCCTGCGATAGCGGTGTATCAGCGACATGTGAGTCGGCTGACCCTCCGCTATCGCAGGCAAGCCAGCTCCCACAGTTGATGTTGGTGGCTGTACAGGCCTTATTCCGGTGCGTGATCGCGCAAAAACACCAGGTTATCCGGCTTGGATTGCTCCGCATTGAAGCGATAACCCTGCACATCGAACTGCTTGAGCTTGGCCGGGTCGTTGATGCGTTCTTCAATCACAAAACGGCTCATCATGCCTCGGGCCTTTTTGGCGTAGAAGCTGATGATCTTGTACTGACCGTTCTTCAGGTCCTTGAACTCGGTATTGATGATCCGCGCGTTCAAGGCCGTGCGCTTGACTGCCGAGAAGTACTCATTGGAGGCCAGGTTAAGCAGCACATCGTCGCCTTGTTCGGCCAGGGCCTCATTCAACCATTCGCTGATGCGTGTGCCCCAGAACGCGTAAAGGTCCTTGCCGCGGGCGTTGGCCAGCTTGGTGCCCATCTCCAGGCGATACGGCATCATCAGGTCCAGCGGACGCAGCAGGCCGTACAGGCCCGAGAGCATACGCAGATGGTCCTGGGCATAGCTGAAATCGGCCTCGCTGAAAGTCTCGGCATTCAGGCCGGTATACACATCGCCCTTGAACGCCAGCAGCGCCTGCTTGGCGTTGGCCGGAGTGAAGGCCGGTGTCCAACTGCCGAAACGCGCGGCGTTGAGGCCACCGATCTTGTCGGAGACGTGCATCAACTCACTGATTTGCGCCGGGCTCAGTTCGCGCAGTTGCTCGATCAGTTCCTGGGAGTGGTCCAGGTACTGCGGCTGGGTGAAGCGCGCAGTGACCGGCTTGGACTCGAAGTCGAGGGTTTTGGCGGGGGAAATCACCATCAGCATGAAGTTGGCTCCTGGAATCGTGGGCGAGATTCTAGGGGTTGGGGCGTTTTGACTCCACCTATGATGGCGATAGATGCGATCCGCTATGATGGGCGGTAACTTTGTAGAGGGAGACCCCGTGTGCGATTAGCGCTTTTATTGTCCGCTTGCCTGCTGTGCCTGAATGCCCAGGCCGCGCCGGTGGATGTCGCCAGCCTGGACCGTGGTACCTGGCCGGAAAAACTCGCCAGCCCGGCGCTGTTCGATGTGGCTTCGCGGGCGGAGATCCTGATGTTCGCCCATGGCCTGCTCGCCAGCGAAGCCCTGGACGACGCGGCGCTCAAGCAACGGCTGGGGCTGAAGATCATCAACCTGGCCGCCATCGATGACCTGCGTCGCCAGCTCTGGCAACGGCTGTTGGAGAACTACACATTCGCCCAGCAGAGCTGCGAAGCAGATGCCTCGTTCTGCTACCTGGTGGAAAACATGGACGATCTGCGCGAGCAGGCCGGCAAGTTCGAGGTCAGTGACAACTCTTTCTATATAGGCTGGGCTGCCCCCAGTCGGCACTTTCATGAGCGCTATCTGGATGAGCTGCTGCGCAAGGCTGCGCTGTTTCCGCAGATCAGCAGTGAAGTGGCGCGCTTTGGCGATCATGAGCGCAATGGCGACGAGCTCAACGATCGCATGTTCCTGCTGACCTTCGACGGTGGCCCGGCGTTGATGGGCGGTAATACCGATTGGCTGACCGACTACCTGCGCAAGCAAAAGATGAACGCCGCGTTCTTCGCCCTTGGCAGCCGTTTGCAAAGCCGTGTGGAGCGCAGTTCTGTCTCGGATGTGCAGGCGCTGTATCAGGGGCAGTGCGTGGGTATCCAGGGGTGGCAATACCGTTCCCATAGCCATTGGGTTGACTGGCAAAGCTCCATCACCCGCAGCGCAGCGCTGGTGCAGAATCTGCTGCCGGAAAACTATGTGCCGCTGTTCCGTCCGCCCTATGGGCAGCGCCGTGCGGACAGCCAGGGCTTCCTCCAGCAACAGGGTTTGCAGGTGGCGTTATGGGACATCGATTCCCAGGACGAGCCGGGCAAGCTCAAGGCCGATGAGTCGGCGCAACGGGTGCTGACGTTGATGCTGCTATGGCGCAAAGGCGTGATCGTGTTTCATGACACCCAGGACAAGGCGCGGGTGGCATTGCCGATGGTATTGCAGGCAACGACGCAGAGTGGCTTGGGTTGGCAGGAGTGTCGCGAGGCATTTCGATGAAGTGCCCGGCTTTGCTGGTGATGGGGTCTTTTCGGGGTGATTTGCTACGACATTTCGATGCAGGCGGACTTCCGACTTTAACGGGGTACATGGCACTCGGCTAGTGCTATTCGTCATCCTGAAAAATAAACTTCAAAAAAACGTCAAAGTGCTTTTTCCTGTCATGGGTTTTGCGGTATTACGAAGTCAGATCGCCGAAACCTGCAGCACAGGTGGCGTCTTCCAAGACTCCTCCTGTGGGCACTGCACTTGACCTTGTTCAAGGTGCAATCGGTGGTCGAATCGAGGCGCAGCACCGCCCAGGTATTGCGTCGAATGGCTCCCACAAAGGTGACCGAGTATGGATGATCATGGACGTAACCCTTCTTCCGACCAGCCAATCCTTTATGTGCTTGATACCAACGTATTGATCCACGATCCAAACGCACTGCTGAACTTCGAAGAACACCACGTCGCCATCCCGATGATCGTGCTTGAGGAGCTCGACAAACTCAAAAGCGGCCACCACAGCGTTGCCGCCGAGTGCCGCCAGGCCATCCGCCTGATCGACAAGACCCTGGGTGAAGCCTCGCCCGAGGACGTTGAAGTCGGCGTACCGATCCAGCGTGGCAAGGGCGGCCCGAAGGGCTTGCTGTCGATCCTGATGAGCAAGCGCAGCGAGCCCAACAGCCTGCTGCCGGAAAACCTGAACGACAACAAAATCATCAACCAATTGATCGACCTGCACGCCCGCGACAAGGACCTGCGCGTGGTGCTGGTGACCAAAGACATCAATATGCGCCTCAAGGCACGAGCGTGTGGGATCGCTGCCGAGGACTACAGTACCGACCAACTGGTCGACGATGTGTCGATGTTGTCCCGTGGTTATCACATGATGACCGGTTCGTTCTGGGACCGTGTGAGCAAGGTCGAAACCCGTCAGGACCACGGCCGCACCTGGCATCAGGTACAGCTGATCGACAACCTGCCGGCCGTGCATATCAATGAGTTTATCGTCGATGAACAGGGCTTCGTGGGCTGGATCAAAGAGATCCAGGTCGACAAGTTGCTGATCCTCGACCTGCATCAGGAACCCCTGTTGCACCAGGAAGCCTGGGGCCTGAAACCGCGTGATATCTACCAGAGCCTGGCGCTGTATGCGCTGCTCGATCCGGACATTCACCTGGTCAACCTGACCGGCGCCGCAGGTTCGGGCAAAACCATCCTGGCCCTGGCCGCCGCCATCGAACAGACCATGGTCACCAAACGCTATCGCCGCATCATCGCCACCCGCAGCGTGCAGGGCCTGGACCAGGAAATCGGCTTTCTGCCCGGTACCGAGGCGGAAAAAATGGAGCCGTGGCTGGGGGCGATTACCGACAACCTCGAAGCCTTGCACATGGATGACGAAAACACCCATGGCAGCGTCGACTACATCCTCAGCAAAGTGCCGTTGCAGTTCAAATCCCTCAACTACATCCGAGGTCGCAGCTTCCAGCAGAGCCTGATTCTGATCGATGAATGCCAGAACCTCACACCGCACCAGATGAAAACCATCATCACCCGTGCCGGCGCCGGTTCCAAAGTGGTGTGCCTGGGCAACCTGGCGCAGATCGACACCCCTTACCTGTCCGCGACCAGCTCCGGGCTGACTTACCTGACGGAACGCTTCAAGGACTTCCCGAACGGCGTGCACATTGCGCTGCAAGGGGTACCGCGTTCGATCCTGGCTGAATACGCCGAGTCCCATCTATAACTACGCTGAACCCGCTGCGAAAAGCCCTGGATTTTTCACGAAATCCGGGGTTTTTGTTATGTGCGACATTTGCCTGCGTTAACGCGTCCTGGGTGCTTGTGGTTTCTGTAATTATTTTGTTACATTTTTTCTGCGGTAAAAACAATAAGAAGACTGCTTGACCCCGTCGGAACGCCACCTCCTTGATTCGACGAACGCTTGGAAAACCTGTCCAGGGTTTTCACCGTGACCCTGCCTATTACAAAAGCCCGAAACACCGCTCATTGATGACGCACATATCCAAAGGGAAAGGAAAATGGACGTAGCAGGTAATGGCTTCACTGTGTCGCAACGCAATCGTACCCCCCGTTTCAAGACCATCCCCCTCACACCCATAGCACTCGGCCTGGCGTTATGGCTGGGCCACGGTTCCATGGCCAGGGCAGACGATAACCCTTACACCCCGCAGGTATTGGAGTCGGCGTTCAGGACAGCCGTCGCCTCATTCGGCCCTGAGACTGCCGTGTACAAAAACCTCAGGTTTGCCTACGCCGATATCGTCGATCTCGCGGCCAAGGATTTCGCCGCCCAGTCCGGCAAGTTCGATTCGGCCCTCAAGCAAAACTACGAGCTACAACCCGAAAACTTGACCATCGGCGCCATGCTCGGCGACACCCGGCGGCCACTGGACTATGCCTCGCGCCTGGATTACTACCGCAGCCGGCTGTTCAGCAACAGCGGCCGTTACACCACCAATATCCTCGACTTTTCCAAAGCCATTATCGCCAACCTGCCGGCCGCCAAGCCTTACACTTACGTCGAGCCGGGCGTTAGCAGCAACCTCAGCGGGCAGTTGAGCGCAGGCCAGTCCTGGGCTGGGGCAACCCGTGACTGGAGCGCCAACGCGCAAACCTGGAAGACCCCGGAAGCCCAGGTCAACTCCGGCCTGGACCGCACCAACGCGTATTACGCCTATGCCCTGGGCATCACTGGCAAGGGGGTCAATGTTGGCGTGCTGGACTCGGGCATCCTCACCGAACACTCCGAGTTCCAGGGCAAGAACGCTCAGGGCCAGGACCGGGTGCAGGCGGTGACCTCCACGGGCGAGTACTACGCCACCCACCCGCGCTACCGCCTTGAAGTGCCCAGCGGCGAGTTCAAGCAGGGCGAACATTTCAGCATCCCAGGGGAATACGACCCCGCGTTCAACGACGGGCATGGCACAGAAATGTCCGGGGTGCTGGCCGCCAACCGCGACGGCACCGGTATGCACGGCATTGCCTTCGACGCCAATCTGTTTGTCGCCAACACCGGCGGCAGCGACAACGACCGCTACCAAGGCTCCAACGACCTCGACTACAACGCATTCATGGCCAGCTACAACGCCCTGGCGGCGAAGAACGTGGCGATCGTCAACCAGAGCTGGGGGCAGAGCTCGCGTAATGACGTGGAGAACCACTTCGGCAACGTCGGCGACAGCGCCGCGCAGAACCTGCGCGACATGACCGCCGCCTATCGCCCGTTCTGGGACAAAGCCCACGCCGGGCAGAAAACCTGGATGGACGCCATGGCCGATGCGGCCCGGCAAAACACGTTCATCCAGATCATCTCTGCGGGCAACGACAGCCACGGTGCCAACCCGGACACCAATGCGAACCTGCCGTTTTTCAAGCCGGATATCGAAGCTAAGTTCCTCTCCATCACCGGCTACGACGAGACCAGCGCCCAGGTCTACAACCGTTGCGGTACCTCCAAGTGGTGGTGCGTGATGGGCGTGTCGGGCATCCCGTCCGCCGGTCCCGAGGGCGAAATTATCCCGAATGCCAACGGCACCTCGGCCGCCGCGCCGAGCGTTTCCGGAGCCCTGGCGTTGGTGATGCAGCGCTTCCCCTATATGACGCCCAGCCAGGCGCGGGACGTGTTGCTGACCACCTCCAGCCTGCAGGCGCCGGATGGCCCGGACACGCCGGTTGGCGAGCTGACCGGAGGCCGCACCTATGACAACCTGCAACCGGTGCATGATGCCGCGCCGGGTGCCCCACAAGTACCAGGTGTGGTCAGTGGCTGGGGCTTGCCCAACCTGCAAAAAGCTATGCAAGGGCCGGGGCAGTTCCTCGGTGCGGTAGCAGTGGCGTTGCCCAGCGGTACCCGCGATATCTGGGCCAACCCGATTTCCGATGAGGCCATTCGCGCCCGTCGCGTAGAAGACGCTGCCGAACAGGCGACCTGGGCCGCCACCAAGCAGCAAAAAGGCTGGCTCGATGGCCTGCCCGCCAATGCCTCGGCCGACGATCAGTTTGAATACGACATGGGTCATGCCCGGGAGCAGGCAACACTCACCCGCGGCCAGGACGTGCTCACCGGCAGCACCTACGTCGGTAGCCTGGTCAAGTCCGGGGATGGCGAGTTGGTGCTGGAAGGCCAGAACAGCTATTCGGGCAGTACTTGGGTGCGCGGAGGCAAATTGTCGGTGGACGGCGCATTGACCTCTGCCGTGACGGTAGATAGCAGCGCCGTAGGCACGCGCAATGCCGATAACGGCGTGATGACCACACTGGGCGGCACCCTGGCCGGCAACGGCACGGTGGGCGCCTTGACCGTCAACAACGGTGGGCGAGTGGCCCCGGGGCATTCGATTGGCACACTGCGCACCGGCGATGTCACGTTCAACCCGGGTTCGGTGTATGCCGTCGAAGTCGGGGCCGATGGCCGCAGCGACCAGTTGCAGAGCAGCGGGGTGGCGACCCTCAATGGCGGTGTGGTGAACGTGTCCCTGGAGAACAGCCCCAACCTGTTGACCGCCACCGAGGCGCGCAGCTTGCTGGGCCAGCAGTTCAATATCCTCAGTGCCAGCCAAGGTATCCAGGGGCAGTTTGCAGCGTTTGCCCCCAACTACCTGTTCATTGGCACTGCGCTCAACTATCAACCGAACCAATTGACCCTGGCGATAGCCCGCAACCAGACCACCTTCGCCAGTGTCGCGCAAACCCGCAATGAGCGAGCGGTGGCGACGGTGGCCGAGACATTGGGCGCTGGCAGCCCGGTCTACGAAAGCCTGTTGGCGTCGGATTCCGCCGCCCAGGCGCGGCAGGGCTTCAAGCAACTTTCAGGGCAATTGCATTCGGACGTGGCCGCAGCGCAAATGGCTGACAGCCGCTACCTGCGTGAAGCGGTCAACGCTCGCCTGCAACAGGCGCAGGCACTGGACTCCAGCGCGCAGATCGACAGCCGTGACAACGGCGGTTGGGTACAGCTACTCGGTGGACGCAACAACGTCAGTGGTGACAACAACGCCAGCGGCTACTCCTCGTCCACCAGCGGCGTACTGCTGGGCCTGGACACCGAGGTGAACGACGGCTGGCGTCTGGGGGCGGCGACCGGTTACACCCAAAGCCACCTTAACGGCCAGTCGGCGTCGGCCGACAGCGACAACTATCACCTGTCGGTCTACGGCGGCAAACGCTTCGAGGCGATTGCCCTGCGCCTGGGCGGTGCCAGCACCTGGCACCGTCTGGACACTTCGCGTCGGGTGGCCTATGCCAATCAGTCGGACCATGCCAAAGCCGACTACAACGCGCGCACCGACCAAGTGTTTGCCGAGATCGGCTACACCCAATGGCGCGTGCTTGAACCCTTCGCCAACCTCACGTATCTGAACTATCAAAGCGACTCGTTCAAGGAAAAAGGCGGTGCTGCAGCCTTGCATGCCAGCCAGCAAAGCCAGGACGCGACGCTCTCCACCCTGGGCGTGCGTGGCCATACTCAGTTGCCACTCACGTCCACCTCGGCGGTGACCCTGCGCGGTGAGCTGGGGTGGGAGCACCAGTTTGGTGACATCGATCGTGAAGCTTCTCTGAAGTTTGCCGGTAGTGACACGGCCTTCGCCGTCAACAGCGTGCCTGTGGCGAGGGATGGCGCGGTGATCAAAGCCAGTGCGGAAATGGCCCTGACCCAGGACACCTTGGTGTCGTTGAACTACAGTGGCTTGCTCTCCAACCGAGGGAACAATAACGGCATCAATGCCGGGTTTACTTTCCGGTTCTAACCTTGAATGTAGGAGCGAGCTTGCTCGCGAAAAACGCCAACGATAACGCGTGCACCCTGGGTAAACGCGGCGCCTGAGAGTTTTTCGCGAGCAAGCTCGCTCCTACAGGGGGGGATAAACAGCCCTGCGCAAATTTTGACCCACAGGTTTACAATCCCTGCTCCTGATCAGGAGTATCCCTGTGCTGACTCATCTCGATTCCCAAGGTCGCGCCCATATGGTCGACGTCACCGACAAAGCCGTGACGTTCCGTGAAGCGGTGGCGCAAGCGCGGGTGCGCATGCTGCCCGACACCCTGCAAATGATTGTCGACGGCGCCCACCCCAAGGGCGACGTGTTTGCCGTGGCCCGCATTGCCGGGATCCAGGCGGCGAAAAAAACCAGTGACTTGATCCCCCTGTGCCACCCGTTGATGCTCACCGGCGTCAAGGTCGAGTTGAGTGCCGACGGTGCAGACGCGGTTCTTATCGTGGCGCGCTGCAAACTCTCCGGCCAGACCGGCGTGGAGATGGAGGCCCTCACCGCCGCCAGCGTCGCCGCGCTGACGATCTACGACATGTGCAAGGCGGTGGATCGCGGCATGACCATTGAGAGTATTCGCCTGCTGGAAAAGCTGGGCGGTAAAGGCGGGCATTTCAAGGCGGATGAACAATGAGTATCAACGTACTGTTTTTTGCGCGCTACGCCGAAGCGGTGGGCTTTGATTCGCTGGAGATGGAAGGTGAATTTTCCACCGTCGACGCTGTGCGCCTCGCGCTGGCCTCAGACCCGGAATTCGCCGTGCTCAACGAAGCGAGCCTGATGTGTGCGCGCAACGAAGAGCTGTGCAGCCTCGACGAGCCGGTACAAGCCGGTGATGAAGTTGCCTTCTTCCCACCCGTGACCGGAGGCTGAGCATGGCCATTCGTGTGCAGGTCGAAGCCTTTGATCCGGGTGCCGAAGTCAACGCCATGCACGCGGCCAACGTGGGCGTGGGCGCGGTGGTGAGCTTTGTCGGTTATGTACGCGACTTCAACGATGGGCGCGACGTGTCGGGGATGTTCCTGGAACACTACCCCGGCATGACGGAAAAGGCCCTGGCCAAGATCGCTGTGGAAGCCGAGCAGCGCTGGCCGTTGCTCAAGCTGGAGGTGCTGCATCGTATTGGCGCGCTGGAGCCGGGCGAGCCAATTGTGTTTGTCGGCGCGGCCAGTGCGCATCGCCAGGCGGCGTTTGATGCCTGTGCGTTTGTGATGGATTACCTGAAGACGCAGGCGCCGTTTTGGAAGAAGGAAAATACACCGGAGGGGCCGCGGTGGGTGGAGAGGCGAGAGTCGGATCATTTAGCTGCGAAGCGGTGGATATAAAATACGATGTTTTGAAGGCGCTCGGCATGCCTTGCCATAAACGGGTTAAATAAGGTTTGTAAAAGCATTTTTTAAGTTCGTTTTTCTATTAAAAAACCCCCGCTACTGTCAATTGTGACAGTAGCGGGGGCTTTTTTTTGGGTGTTAACTGGCTGCAACCACATCGGCTTTTCAGTGAGACTCAAAGGTTGATGTAACTATTAATATACACGTCGGAGTAAGAATATGGCCGCTGGAGATATTAGTTTAAAACGGTTTGATATTGAACTTCCGAGTGGCCAGTTGGTGACCCGTGAACTTTACGCCAATGGGCGGCATCAATGTCGTGTAAGTTTGTTGGTTGTCAAAATTGTTGAAGATGAGCGCGGAATTTGGGTTGAAACGCCCTTAACCGAAGTCGAACGCGCAAGTGCTACCGTCACCCAGTTTGGTTCGCCCAATCAACCGTTACCGCCGGGTTGGTACTGTGATACTGAGAAAAATAAATTTGACGCTGGCCTTTGGCGTGTTGCGGATCTAGGCGAGCAATGTACCCAAGCGTCTGAACCTGTCGAACTTGTGCCTGAAGCTACTGTTGTCGAATTGATACCTCGGTATATGCGTGCTGCTACCAGCGTTCGTGATGACCCTGTAAGGTTTATGGGGCGTATTACTTTAGGTGGTAAGGTGTTTACGACCAACGGCAGCGCTGGGGGGACGATTTTTTATACCTATGTGGATATTTTTCCCATGCTTGCGATTCGCCTGTTGGTACGCGACCTGACTGAGTATCAAGACTTGAATGCCTTCAGTGGAGAAGTTGCCAACAACAAAATTGATATTGATGTCTATTACTGGATGCCGCCGTCTGGTTTGCGGTTCATCGAAAACAAAGGGTTGGATAACCCGGTACCAGTCACGCTTGAAGGTATGTATTTTCAAACATCGTTTATTTATAACTTTAGTGGTGGTAATCGGAAAAAAGGTGGGATTGTTTGGAAAAAAGACGCGCTGGGGTTGCAGTTGCGAGTGGATGATGTTCAACGGCCTGCCGGGGATAATCCCTTTATTGAATTCAATCGTTACGCAACGATCATGCGGGCGATACGGTACTCCGGCTGGATTGACAGCCCTAATAGCGAGCGCATGAGTCCGTGGAGGTTACTGGATAACTTCGGTTGCGAGCATGTATTTCGGATTGCCCATGGCGACAACAGAAATTTGTTGAGATTAGTGGACGTTGGTTTTGAGGAACTGGATTGATACCGCTAAGGCGACTATTCGAAGGCAGAGGGCAATACCGCCATGAATATTTATTCCAATGCATTTAACTTCAGTACCCACCTCAATGGGGTAGTCGACCCGCGCACCGGGCAATACACCGCTCGTGTCAACCTGGGCACCTTCTATCCACAAGGACCGTTGGAGATCAGCCGCAATATTGCGCTGTCCTTCTCGATGTTGAGTTCCGATCAATCAGGGAACTATGGCGCCGGATGGAGTCTGAGCAATACCGAGCTCGACTTGGCAACTTCATCACTCACGCTCATAACAGGTGAGCGTTATCAGATCCAGAGTCTACCGTCCGTCGGTGGCACGCTGGTGATTAAGGATTGCAAACTTAAAGACGTGGTGGTCAAGCGCATCGCCGAGTCGGAACTGCATGTCATCTACAAAGAGGGTACGGTCGAAATACTGGGACGCCCTATCAATCCCGGGCCTTTCAAAATTATGGCGATCGCATTTGAAAACGGAGAGCGTTGGAACTTTCGTTATCTTGATGGTGGGCCACTGAAACACATTCTTGACCAAAATGGGCAAGAGATGCTTGTGCTGACTTACATTGATGGTTTGCTCGTTATGGCTGATGCGCGGATTGAGGGGGGACGTTATGCGCGTACTCGAATAAATTATGGTAATGCCAACAATCAACTGGTGAGCGTCACGGTGCCGTATGACAGCACACAGGTTCCGCCAGGCACGGCGTCCTTCAATTTTATCTATCGCCAGCCGTTTCGCAATGGGCTGATTGCGATCACTGAAGTTGAATCACCCATGGGGGGTACCGAGCTAATCAGTTATGAAGAGAATGGTCACCCTTATGCAGCTGGTCAGTTCATCCCGCGCGTGGCAGGTTGGCGGCGGACGCCGGGTGCGGGTCAGCCTCCTATAGGTAGTGTCTACAGCTATAGTCCAACGCATAACTTCACGGGCTATTATTCTGGAAGCGTTTATCGACCTGGCGAGGACAATTTGTATCTGGTGGTCGGGGACTACGATTATTGGACCGACGAAACCTTGATCGACACCAGCAACAATGACGCCGTTCTCTGTGTTACGCGCACTACCTATAACAAATTTCATCTGTTGAGCGAGGAGCGGGTGACGCGCGAAGGTACGCGAGTCATTACGACATACGATTATAACGTTGAGCCCGGAAAACTGTTCCCAGACCAGCCAGCCAACCTGCAACTTCCTCGGCAGATCACCAATCGTTTCGAGCTGGTTGCAGACGGCAGCACGCGTGAAGAAGTACAAGTGTTGGAAACAGATGAGTACGGTAACGTTCTTAGCCGCACCGAGTCTTCCGGGGTTCGCATCGAGTACAGCTATTATCCGGTCGCAGGTGAAAGCGGCAAATGCCCAGCCGATCCCCATGGGTTGTTTCAGCGTTACTTGAAGCACGAGCGCCTGATCCCCGTAGGAGGCACTCCTACAGACCGACTTACCGAGTACACCCACACGCGTGTACCCAAAACCGGCACGCATTACCTTGTCTTGCAAGCGTCCAGTAATCAGGCCGGAGTGTTCCACACGGAACAAACATACTTTGATGCCCCCGTGGAGTTGCTAGGCCGGGTGAAAAATACGTCCAACACGATTGATGGGCTGTCGTTGGTCAGCGAATTCAGTTATGCCATGGCGGGAGACAACGTCAGTGAAACCCGGCGTATGCAGGGCCGCGAAGGGCAATGGCTCGAATCCACACGCACACTCTCCCGAACCAATCGACGCCTGCTCTCGATGACAAGGGATGGTGGCAGCACGCTTGCTTTGACGTTCGATGCCAGTGGCCGTTTGACGGCGGAAACGGTTTCCCCCGGTAAACCCCAACAAGCCGCGCACCGCTATGCCTATCATTTTGCAACGCAAGCAAAGCGTGCCCATCTGATTTCCACCGACGCCCAGGATAATCAGGTCATCACCTACTTCGATGGCCTCGGACGGCAGGTGTCCGAAGCCCAAATATTGGGCGAGGAGCAGGAGCGCGTCACCCGGACCTGGCGCTATGACGCACAGGGGCGAACCGTTGCAGTGGTCAATACCGACTACCTACCTGACGGGGTGCGTTCGCTGACAAGCACGTATGCCTACAACCCTTGGGGCAACGCCAGCCGCGTGACGCATACCGATGGCCGTGTGCTGATCGATGAGTACGATCCGTTGCTTAATCTCAAGATCGAGGGGGTAGAGGGCGCAGAGCGCTTGAAGACTTATTTCAATGAGCATAACCAGCCGATCCTGGTGGAGCGTCTCGATACGAGCGACAACAGTGTCAAAGTGGAGTCGCGCACATACGACGGACTGGGTCGATGCGTGTCGGTAGTGGACGTCAACAGCAACCTGACCGAGTTCACCTATGATGCCTTCGACCGCCAAGTGACGGTCCATCAAAAGCCGGTCGATGGCACCCCACACCGTTTGCGCCAAATGGACTACGCTCCCGGCACCAGCTGTGCGTCAGTCACCGCACTGACGGTTGAAGGCAAACTGTTGGGCGCCCGTACTTATGACAGCCTGGGGCGCATCACCAGCCAGGCGCACGGCGCGAGGCGAGCCACGACTTGGGAGTACGAGGCAGGTTGGATGGAACCTGTCGCAATGGTCTCGCCTCGAGGCGCACGGCAACGCCTGACTTACGACAAGGAATTGGATGTGCCAACCCGGATAGAAATGACCGGGTTGCCGGAGAGTACCTATCAACATGATCCCGTTGGAGGGGCTGTCACGCGTTCGGAGACCAATGGGCTGATTCATGAGTTTTTCCAAGACGTGAATGGCCATCCCGATAAGGAAATTCAAACTGCAGCCGGCACGACAGTGACCACACTTTTTGGCTATTCTCCTGGCGGGCGTCTGCTGCATCAAACGGCTGCCGATGGTCAGCGTAGTGAGCTGGAGTACGACGCCCAGGGGCGGTTTTCCAGGATGATCACCGGCGCTATGGTGATTGAGCAAAGCTACGACAGCCTAAGTCGACCGCAGAACCTGACCACTGGTTATGACAGCACGCAGATAGTCACCAAAATGTCTTATGACGCTCTGGGAAGGGAGGCCGAGCGGCGTTTTGAGCAGAACGGTACGCTGCTTCAGGTAATGACCAGTACCTATCACGTCAATAATATGCTGGCGACCCGCTTCCTGCGCGACGCGAGTTCACGAGTGGTGATCGCAGAGACGTTCACCTACGATGCCTACCTGCGGCTCAAGACCTACCGCTGTGAAGGCCTCGAGCGCCCTCAGGATCAAATGGGGCGCGGTATCGCCGGGCAGGACTTCAGCTTTGACAATCTCAATAACATTACCCGGGTTGTCACCTCCTTTGCTGACGGCACCCAAGACATCTGCGCCCGTTATTTCAGCGGTCTGGATCCCACTCAACTGACGCGCCTGACCCATACACTTCCGGCGCAGGATGTCACGCTGACATATGACGCATCGGGCAATCTGTTGATTGGCCCTTCCGGCCAGGTCTACACGTATAACGAATTTGAACTGCTGACCGGTGTACGGATCGCTGGTGTCCAATACAGCTACCAGTACGACGCAGAATCCCGCCAGGTAATCGCTTCACGCAATAGTGAGGTGCCGGTGATGCTGGCATATGCAGGCGAGCGTCTTGAAACCTTGGTTGAAGGTGATAAGAAAATCCGCTATTTCAGCAGTGAAGACCAAGTGGTGGCGCGCAGTGGTGGTGTGGACGGGCCGCAATTGCATGCCAACGATGCCTCTGGCAGCGTGCGTGGTATTTCTGCGCCGGGCCAGGCTCATGTGCGGCGGCACTACACACCTTATGGCGACGCCAAGCTTGCCCTGGATGATGGCAAAGCCCGCAGCCTGGCTGACCTGCAAATGCCAGCGTTCAATGCTCAGCGGCTGGACGCGGCGACGAACCTCTACGTGCTCGGCAACGGCATGCGCGTCTATGATCCTGCCCTGATGATGTTTCTGCAGCCTGATCCCCTGAGTCCATTTGATGAGGGCGGAATCAACAGCTACGCGTATTGTGCAGGTAACCCGATCAACCTGATCGACCCTAGCGGGCTATGGCCGAACTGGTTGAAATGGGCGCTGACCGGGGCGGCTTTGGTCGCCTCGATAGTGGCGTTGGGGTTTGCGGCTCCCGCAGTGGCAGCGGCGGCTACGGCGTACACGGCTGCGGCGTCTGCGGCGGCCGTGGCTGCAACCGCGACAACCGCAGCCACAGCCACAGCGTCTGCGATGGCTCTGGCCTCCAAGGTAGCCTTAGTGACTGCCTCGACGTTGGGCGTCGTGGGTGGAACATTGAGCACCGCCGCATTGGGTATCGCCGAGGTCGACAAAAAAATGGGCTGGGACCGCTCACACCATATCCAAAATCTCGGGTGGGCGGCTTTAGGGTTCTCTATCGCATCATGGGTAGCCAGCGTCGCGGGGGCTTATACGTCAGCAAGCTTGGCCTTCAATGCCGCCGTGAAAGCCGGGGCAGCCAAGGATTTTGTCAAGTACGCCAGCTTTTTTGACACCCCGGTGGGCAGTGGCCTTGCCGCGGCCGGCAAACGCATGGTGGGCCTGACCTATAAGTTTACAGATAAATGGGGGGTCACCCCTTACAGCCAAGCGTTTGGTGTCACCCGTTTTGCCTTGAGAACTACCAATTTTGGTCGGGCGATCGAGGCCAGGATCAAGAGCGCGTCGCCTTCACCTGTTCCTGAGTCCGACCAATCCGGATCTACTGCGTCGGCTCAGCCTCAGCCTCAGCGGCCAGCGGCCGGCAGCCGGTTTGCCGACTTGCCCGCCAGTGGCGCTGATTACTATCAGGCATTCAGAGATGAGGCGACGCGTATCCGCCAGCCTATGCTGCGGGGCTGATACAGGCGTGGGTATGAACGCTTGAGCGCTTGATGCAAACGAATGTGGGAGGGGGCAAGTCGCCTAGCCCCTTCCACATGTTTTACTGCATTTGGGCGCTACGGCCGCTTGCGCTCCACCGCCCGCAACAAATGCGTCGGCGGCGTCTCACAACTGATCTTGCGCCCCAACAACGCCTCGATGGACGGCAACTGGTACGAGTCATCCTCGCCCGCAAAGCTGATCGACACACCCGCAGCCCCCGCCCGCACGGTAAGACCAATACGGTGTACATAATCGTACGGGACTTCCGACAGGCTGAAATTCATCCCTTGGCTGATGCACTCGATGTGAAT
The DNA here is from genome assembly GCF_001907715.1 of Pseudomonas sp. BTN1. Taxonomy (NCBI): domain Bacteria; kingdom Pseudomonadati; phylum Pseudomonadota; class Gammaproteobacteria; order Pseudomonadales; family Pseudomonadaceae; genus Pseudomonas; species Pseudomonas sp. BTN1. The sequence continues at coordinate 171,982 of NZ_MPBM01000018.1, forward strand.
ACCAAGACCGGACAAGTCGGAGGATACCCGCCCGAATACCTAGCAATAACTGACGAATACCAGGGACAGTATCAGCATTTGCGGCGGACGCTGTCACGACAGTTGAGCTCAGTTTGCCGGATCGCGCACCTGTCCATGTCACTCTCGCACTAATCTTA